>CALDEO010000108.1 GCA_937942465.1 uncultured Saprospiraceae bacterium | reverse complement strand
ATTCAAACCATCAACTCAACTCAAAACTTAATTATTCCTATTACTTTTATCTACCTATCTTGTCAAATTTTATTCCCTCTCTCTATTCTCTTTCTCTCTATTTTCTAATAGCTCTTTCGCTATGGGAGTGCAAATATAGAAGTATTTTCTCTAATGACAACTATTATATCTAATTAATTTAAAAAATTAAGCTGGTTTTTGATTGCAGAGGTTGCTAAAAGGTAAATTTTCTTCCGATTCTTAACTCTAATTCTCTGATTAGCAATGGTTTCTGCAGAACACATACTAATTTTAAAAAATAAATTTAAATAGTATTTATACGCTAAAAAAACTCCTAACCTTACTTCTTTGGGTAGTTTTTGTATTCCCGTAAGGGCATAATCGAAGTCTTTCTTGATATCAGCCTCTATTTCAAGCTTATGATCATTAGAAAAATTGTTGAAATCTAGACCTGGGAAGTATGTTCTTCCTCTCTCCACATAATCACTCTTAATATCTCTAAGGAAGTTAATTTTCTGAAAGGCACTACCTAGGCTTTTGGCCTGATCCTTAAGTTCATTATAATAAACATCATTGCCTTCACAAAAAACTCTTAAACACATAAGACCAACTACTTCGGCTGATCCATATATATACTCCTTATATTGTTCTTCCCCATATTCATTATTAGATAGGTCCATACGCATACTATGCAGAAAAGCTGAGATCAACTCCTTTTCTATATTGTACTCACGAACAACTCTTTGAAAAGAATGTAGTATCGGGTTAAGTGATATACCATCCTCTATCGCTTTATAGGTATCCCTTTCGAAATCATTTAGAAGTTGCTCTTTGTCGAAATCATGGAATGTGTCTACTATCTCATCAGCAAATCTTACAAATCCATATATATTATATATAGGCTCCCGGTATTTGTCTTGGAAGACTTTAATACCAAGTGAAAAAGAAGTACTGTAACTTGTTGTTACCTTCTTACTACATATTGAGCATACCTCGTCAAACAATTGCATCATATTTTTTTGGTTAATTGTAGTATTTATGAATTTCACTTGCCGCAACAAGACCAGAGATAATAGAAGGTGGGACACCAGGACCAGGAGTTGTTAACTGTCCTGCATATAATAGATTTTTCAGCTTTTTACTTTTCATCTTTGGTTTAAGGAAGGCTGTTTGTAATAGTGTATTTGCTAAACCATATGCATTGCCCTTAAATGAGTTGTACTCTTTCTGAAAATCATTCATTGCAAAAGACCTTTTAAATACTATATGATCTTTTAAATTAAATCCAACTCGTTTTTGAATTCTATCACACATAAGATCAAAATATTCCTCTCTTTTATCATTGCTGTCTTCTAAGTCGGGTGCCAATGGCATCAACAGAAACACATTCTCCATACCAGCTGGTGCAACACTATCGTCAGACTTACTTGAAGCACATAAATAGAACAAGGGTTTGGTTGGCCATTGGGGATCCTTGTATATTTCGATTGCATGTAGGTCGAATGATTCATCAAAAAACAAGTTATGATGATGTACGGTATCTGGAAGTTTCTTATCTACACCAAGGTAAAATAATAAAGAAGAAGGTGCCATTACTCTTTTATCCCAATAGTCTATTGAATATTGAGCTTGATTTTTATCTAATATCTTTTGATCAAAGTGATTATAATCGCAAGCTGCTATTACATGGTCAAAATGGTATTCGTTTTGTTCTGTTATCAATTTAGTTATTTGTCCATCCGCACTATCTACTGATGTTACCTCTTCATTACATAGAATGTTGACACCAAGCCCTAGAGCAATTTTTTCAAATGCCTCGACAATTTTGTGCATACCTCCTAATGGGTACCAAGTACCTAAAGATAAGTCTGCATAATTCATAAGACTGTAAAGAGCTGGAGTATCCTCTGGGGTAGCACCTAAAAATAATACCGGAAATTCTAAAAGTGCTCTAAGCTTCTCATTTTTGAAAGAAGATCTTACAACTTTGGCAATAGAAGAGAACATCTGCAAACCAAATGCACTTTTAACAACTCTAAAATCTACAAACTCAAAAATAGAATGACTTGGCTTCCATACAAATTCACTCATCCCTACCTCATATTTATACTGAGCATCTTTAAGGAATTTTTTAAGCTTAATACTACTTCCCTTTTCTATGTCCTCAAACATTTGATATAACTCATCAATACTTGCGGGGATATTTAAGTGTTGGTTATCCTTAAAGAAAATTTTATAAGATGGATCCAAACGTTTTAACTCATAGAAGTCAGAAACTTTGTAACCGAACTGCGCATAGTAATTTTCGAATACTTCGGGCATCCAATACCAACTAGGACCCATATCAAATTGAAACCCATCGACTTTGAATTTTCTTGCGCGACCACCAATGGTACTATTTTTTTCAAGAATTGTAACGTTGTAGCCAAGCTGAGCCAACTTAGACGCAGCAGCCAGACCTGCAAAGCCCGATCCAACTACACCAATATTTATATTTGCATTATTCCCTGACATGATGGTCTAAACGTTGTAATTTAAAAGTGGTTCTAGTAATGATTTAATAAATCCACTTTTACTAGAATAAAATATAAACTACTGAAAAAAATACTCATCTATGGAGCACATTACTTTCTTTTTGATAAAAACATTTGCGGCAAGCTAAAATATAAATAATACATTCAATTTGAATTGATTCACAGTAATCTAGTAATTAGTTTACTAATTAATAAATAAGAAATATCCATTTCTAAAAACTAGACAAAATAACGCTATGTACTTACATAAAAAAAGCCCCAATACTAAAGTACTGGGGCTTCTTAATTTTATAACAAGGGTGAAGTTTTAAACTTTTCCACCTTTATGAGTGTCTTGCCATACTTTCAGCTTATCCCACTCACCATCAGCAGCCATTTTTGACTGTGTTGGCCAAGATGTTGGATCATGCATTCTGTATCTACTTCCTGCTGCATCAAGAATTCCCTTGATGTGATCAACTGAAGTCTCTGATAATTGTCCGAAAGTTGTAATACCATCAGTCACAATAAGTTCAGCAATTTTCGGTCCGATACCTTCAATTTTTTTGAAGTCATCTGGCTTACCTTCTGCTGCTGGCTTAGGTGCTTTTGCTTTTGGAGTTTCAACTTTAGCTTCTTCAGCCTTTGGCTCTTCAACCTTAGGAGTTTCTACCTTTGGTGCTTCTTCAACAACTTTTTCTACCTTTTTTGGTGGTGGAGGAGTTGCAGCTGCAGCATTACCGGCTAACTGTTGCTTTAATTGAGTGAATACATCCAACTCACCTAGAGTTGTTCTTTCGATTTTAGAAGAATTAGATTTAACAGCTTTACGTGTTCTATCACCTTCCTCTCTCTTCTCTTTACGAACAGTATCTGAAGCCTCTTTATTGATATCTTCTAGATATCTTGAGTGAGAAACGATAATTCTCTTATCATCTCTATTGAATTCAATTACTTTGAATGTTAGAGTATCCTCAACAACAGCTGTGTTTCCATTCTCTTTTTTCAAATGCTTGTTAGGAGCATATGCTTCTAATCCATATGGCAACTGAACGATTGCACCTCTATCATCTTTCTTAGTGATCGTTGCTTCGTGATAAGATCCTACAGGGAATACGTTTTCGAAAGTATCCCAAGGGTTCTCTTCTAATTGCTTATGACCTAGAGCAAGTTTTCTATTATCCTGATCTATTTCTAGAATCGTGATGTCAATAGTCTCTCCTACTTTAGTAAATTCTGATGGATGAGAGTATCTCTTAGTCCAAGAAAGGTCTGAGATATGAATCATACCACCAATACCTTCTTCTAACTCAACAAATACACCATAAGGAGTCAAGTTTTTAACTTGTCCAGCATGCTTGCTACCTACAGGGAATTGAGATGCGATTGCACTCCAAGGATCCTCTGATAATTGCTTAACAGAAAGAGACATTTTTCTTTCTTCTCTATCTATAGTAACAACTTTAGATTCGAACTCTTGACCTAAAGTAAAGAAGTCTCTTGCATTAACTGGTTGGTTGCTCCATGTAACTTCTGAAACGTGGATCAAACCTTCAACTCCAGGAATGATTTCCAAGAATGCACCGTAGTCCTCGATATTAACGATCTTACCTTTAACAGTAGATTGTTCTTTGATATCTGCTTCTAGTACTTCCCATGGATGTGGTTGTAACTGCTTCAAACCAAGAGAAATTCTCTTTTTGTTTTCATCGAAGTCAATAACTACAACATTCAATTTCTGGTTAAGCTCTAATATTTCTGATGGGTGGTTGATACGTCCCCATGAAATATCTGTGATATATAGTAAACCATCTACACCACCTAGGTCCATAAATGCACCGAAGTCTGTGATGTTCTTTACAACACCTTCTAATACTTGACCTTTTTCTAGACCAGAGATAATTGCTTCTCTTTGATCTGCAAGATCGCTTTCTATTAATGCTTTGTGTGATACTACTGCATTCTTAATAGCTTCGTTGATTTTCACAACTTTAAGCTCCATAGTCTTACCTACGTATGCATCATAATCGATGATCGGCTTGATATCAATTTGAGATCCAGGTAGGAATGTCTCCAAACCACTACAGTCTGCAATCAATCCACCTTTAGTCTTACTAACGATTGTACCTTTAATGATTGTACCGTTTTTGTAAGAATCAACTAACATCTCCCAAGCTCTCATCAACTTAGCCTTTCTTCTAGAAAGAACTAACTGACCTCTTTGGTCTTCTTTATTCTCTACGTATACTTCTACGTAGTCATCTATCTTAAGATCTGGTGTATCTCTAAATTCTGATAAAGAAACTAGACCGTCAGACTTATAGTTAATGTCTAATACTACATCACCGTTGTTAATAGAAGTAACTCGACCTGAAACGATTTCGTTTTCAGATACTGATGTTAATGACTTCTCGTAATCCTTAAGGTAATTTTCGATTTCTTGATCTGTGTAAGCCAGCGTATGTCTGTTGCTTATAGTCCAATCAAACTCATCGTGCGGCGTATTATCCACTTTCTTTTCGTATACTTTTTTGGCAGGTGCCTCTGGCTCTGCTGCTGCTTTAACTACTGGAGTTTCTGCAGTATTCTCTGTTGATGTCTCAGAAGTTGCTTCTAAGTTTTTTTCATCACTCATAGAAATTAATAATTTGTATGCTCTATTGAAAATAGAACAGGGGTTAGCTTAAAGACCGCAAAGGTATAAATAATTTTTAAATTTATTTGGTTTTTAATTTGTGCTGTTGTTCTTACCTTACCGACTTATTAAAGTGATTGAATTTAACGTTCGAATAATACCTAAACATGCAAAGACCTTGGACCAGCCATTATCCATCAGGAGTACCTGCCAATATCGACATTGGGAATCATGAATCTCTACTTGAATTGTGTGACGAAGCTTTCAAAAAGTACGAGAAGTATATAGCATTCTCATGCATGAATAAAGATATGACCTATAAAGAGGTGGATAAGCTATCATCTGCATTTGCAGGTTATCTGCAATCTAGAGGACTGAAGGCCGGCGATAAGTTTGCATTAATGCTTCCTAATATATTGCAATACCCAGTTGCACTGTTTGGAGCAATGAAAGCAGGTCTCGTTATTGTAAATACAAATCCACTCTATACTCCAAGAGAAATAGAACATCAACTAAAAGATAGCGGAGCTAAGGGTATTATCATAGCTGAGAACTTTGCCCATCATCTAGAGAAGGTTATAGACAAGACCGGAGTAGAGGTGGTAATAACCACTAGTATCGGTGAAATGCTCGGAGCGATCAAAGGAACTATCGTGGACTTTGCCATTAGAAATATAAAGCGCATGGTACCAAAATATAACTTAGTGAATGAGGTCCCATTTAAAGTTGCTCTAAAACAAGGTAAGCGATTTGATGTTAAAAAATTAGACTACAGTCGTAATAACCTAGTCGCGCTACAGTACACCGGTGGTACCACTGGAGTAAGTAAAGGAGCTATGCTCTCCCATGGAAATATCATAGCAAATATTGCACAAATGCATAGTTTCTGGGATAAGATAATAATCGACGGTAAGGAAGTGATCATGACGGCACTGCCTTTGTATCATATTTTTGGTTTTACGGTGAATCTCTTATCTACATTTACAAGAGGTACTCACAATGTGTTGATTCCAAATGCAAGAGACCTCGATACTGTTATAGGAGCATTCAAAAAATATCCTGTGAGTCTTTTTACTGGTGTCAATACATTATTCAATGCATTATTGTTGAAAGAGAGTTTTTTGGCATTAGATTTTTCTAGTTTAAAACTTGTTGCCGCTGGAGGTATGGCACTACAAAGTGCTGTTGCTGAGGATTGGAAATCTGCAACTGGTCAAGAGATACTCCAAGGGTATGGACTTACCGAAACATCTCCAACTGTATCGTTCAACCCTATCGGTGGTATGAATAAACCAGGAACTGTGGGGATACCGATACCATCTACTGACATACAGATAATGGATGATGAAGGGCAAGCCCTTCCTACCGGAGGTATCGGAGAGTTATGTGTCAAAGGACCACAGGTAATGCTTGGATACTATAATAAACCTGAAGAATCGCTTGGTGTCTTAAAAGACGGATGGTTGCTGACCGGAGATATAGCAAGTATAGACGAAGATGGATACATTAAAATCGTAGATCGTAAAAAGGATATGATCTTGGTCTCAGGGTTTAATGTGTATCCAAATGAAATAGAAGACACCGTAACACTACATCCTAAAATTGCAGATGCGGCAGCAATAGGTATTCCTCATGACAAGTCTGGAGAAGTAGTAAAGTTGTTTGTAGTCAAAAAGGATAAATCACTTACCGAGGATGAAGTGCTCCAATATTGTAAAGAGAACATGACTGGATACAAGGTGCCAAAACAAATCGAGTTTAGAGATGAACTACCAAAGACCAATGTTGGCAAAATACTTAGAAGAGCCTTGAAGGAGGAAGAGTCTGCATAGAGTTTTGAAGCTTTTGGTCTTGAGCCTTGAGCTTTTAGTCTTGAGTTGTGAGTGATTTTAATACTAAACTCAAGTCCTCTACTGAAATTATATAAATATAAAAGAGGCTGCTAATTTATCATTAGCAGCCTCTTTTGTACTTTATAGTATGGAGTCTAAATTAGATTCCCAATGCTGTTCTTACTTTAGGCATTAAATCTTCTGAAGATTGTGAGTGTAATAAAAACCCTGAACCACTATCAAAAATCATAGTGTATCCCTGCTCTTTGCCCATCTTATCTACAACAGTCTTAACCTTATCTAAAATAGGCTTGTACAGTTCTTCTCTTTTGGTCAACAATTTTTGTTGTACTTCTACTTCGTACTGCTGTATTGCTTGTTGCTCTTGTTGTAATGCACTTTCTTTTTGTTGCATCTGCACTTTAGAGAGTTTACCTTCATTAGCCTCAGCTACATATGCGTTGTAGTTAACTTCTAATGCCTTAACCATCTGCTCACCTTTAGTCATTAAAGACTGTTGGTATGTTGTCAACTGACTATCTGCAGTTTTTATTTCTGGTAGATCTAGTAACAGTTGTTGCGAGTCAATATGACCAAATTTTTGGGCTGACGCTATCTGTAGACTACAAACTACGAGTACTATTGCAATTAAATTTTTAATGTTTTTCATTATTCTTATTTTTCTTAGAGACGCAAATGTAATGCCTTAAGTAGTTTTCAAATCCTTTTTTAACTAAAAATTAGTACTTATTAAGAATTTGTAATGATTTTATTAGTCTGGTTCGAAACCTAATACGATACTAAATTTACCAAAGTCGGCCCATCCAGTATCAACTGGTAGATCCTTATCAAAACCAAAACCGTAATCAAATCCTAATAAACCAAACATCGGTAAGAATACTCTCATACCAACTCCAGCTGATCGATTAAGGTCGAAAGGATTAAAGTCTCTAAATGATCCCCAAGAGTTACCCCCTTGTACAAACCCTGTAAAGTATATTGTTGATGATGGGTTCAATGATAATGGGAACCTCATCTCCATAGTAAACTTATCAAAGACCGTGGCACCTCCAAGGGCATTCTGTTCTATATCCGTAGTTTCATATCCTCTCAAGGCTAGGATATCCTTACCTGTGATACCTACTGTCTGGTTAGATAGTCCATCACCACCCAATTCGAATCTTTCGAAAGGAGATAATCCTATGTCGCTATTGTAATCACCTACGATACCTATTTTGGCATTTGCGGCTAATACTATATTTCCAAATAAATTAAAGTACCACTCTCCATCAAATCTCCACTTATGGTATTCTAACCACTCAAATTTGTCAGATAACTCTACTCCTAATATGTACGAATCTTCTTCCGCAGAAGTCAATGGGTCTCTAGGCCCTCGTACTTTATTTTCTGCTATGATAGCTGCAGCCCTTTCTTCATCTGAAAGTACCCAGTAGTTATCACTTCTAAATAATGAATATGGTGGTGTAAACTGTAGTGATAAAGATAACCTCGATCCTCTTCTAGGATATATAGGCTCACTTACAGAACTACGAGTAAATACTTGTCTGATAGAGAAGTTTTTAAAGTTACCGGTTGTAACATTAATAAGTGAATTGTCCTCTACAACTCTAAACTCTCCTCTTGAGTAATCATCAAGTTTGATATTCTCTAGTGTCAATGTTGTGCTCGAACTGAAAAAATCATCAGGCCACTTCAATTGTCTACCGAGACCAACAAATCCTCTCAGGATACTCAACTTACCTGAAGCAAATGAGCTATAATCGAAATCAGAATAAACAGCACCTACTGTTAATGAATTAGGTCGCTTACCACCTAGCCAAGGCTCAGTGAATGTAAAGTTATATGACCTAAAGAATCTACTATTGGACTGTACTCTCAACGAAAGCTTCTGACCATCTCCTTGTGGTAGTGGACTCCAAGTTTCTTTCTTTCTAAGGTTGGCCACAGAGAAGTTATTGAATGTAACACCTAATGTACCGATCAATCCACTTGCTCCACCATAACCGGCAGATAGCTCTAACTGATCCGATGGTTGCTCCTCTACAACATACTTTATATCTACCGTCCCTCTTTGAGGATTGACTGGCGTCTGAATATCAAGAGACTCAGGGTTAAAGTATCCTAAATTGATAATTTCTCTTTGAGATCTAATGATATCTGATCTACTGAATTTTTTTCCTGGCTTAGTCCTCAAAGCACGTCTTATAACCTGCTCGTGGGTACGGTCATTACCAGCAATGGTAACATTGTCGATAGTAGCTTGTGGACCTTCATAAATTCTCATTTCTATATCTATAGAGTCATTCTCTACTGAGACCTCTACTGGTTGTATATCAAAAAACAAATATCCATCATCCAAGTAAAATGATGACACATCTCTACCGTCCAATGAATACCTCAATCTATTCTCCAATAACTCTGGATTGTAAACATCACCTTTAACGATACCTAAAATAGAACTCAACTGATCGTTGCTATACTTAGAGTTACCTTTCCATATAATGTTTCTGAAGAAGTATTGATCTCCTTCGTCTATATTTACCTTGATATAGATATCACCTTCATAACTTCTCCAAACAGAGTCACTTTCGATGATTGCATCACGGTATCCCTTTTTGTTATATTCCATTACAATGGCATCCTTATCTTCTTCGTAGTCTTCCATCACAAACTTAGTCTTCTTAAACCAAGTTCCTTTTTTCTTAGTGTTACCCATTTTACGACGTAATTTTCGGTCAGAGAACACTGTGTTACCTTTGAAAAATATGTCTTCTACTTTTACTCTTTCTTTGGTATCTATTGTAAAAACTAGTCTAATCGAGTTTGCCTTTTTTTCATCTGTAAACTCCTCTACAGATACTTCTGTATCCAACTTTCCTTTACCGATAAAGAAATCTGCGATCCTGAGAGCCGCTAGATTTTTTTGATCTTCTGTAACGATACTTTGCTTTGAGATAATGCCCTTGACGATATCATTAAGATCATCATGCTTAGATTTTTTAACCCCTTTGTAGGAATATCTAGACAGTGTAGGTCTTTCACTTAGTTGGATCTCCAAAAACACAACATCACCTAGCGTTTTAGTCTGTACTATCTGCACATCAGAAAACAGTCTCAACTTCCACAATGACTTGATACCCTTACTTATTTCAGGACCAGGGATCGTTATTTTTTGACCTACCTTAAGACCAGCAATAGATTTTATCGCATTACGATCTCTCTGCTCTGCACCTTTTACTTCAATACCACCTATCTCATAGTCCTTCTTTACAGAATAATCTATAAGCTTCAATGTATCCTGCTGTGCATTACAACTTATTGCTGCAAAAAATACAAATGTTAATATGGTAAGTAATCTATATCTAAATATCATTATGATTATTTTCAAGGAGCAAATTAGTAACGAATGGATTGTACTATCCGTTGCTACCGCTCTTTTAACTCTTATTTAATGTTTCCAGCTATTTGTTCACTCGTTTTACCAAATCTCCGTTCTCTATTTTGAAAATCAAGAATGGCTTCATATAGGTTATCTCTTCTAAAATCGGGCCACAAGGTATCGGTAAAATATAACTCAGTGTAAGCAATCTGCCATAGCATGTAGTTAGAGATTCTATGCTCTCCACTTGTTCTTATCAATAA
>CALDEO010000107.1 GCA_937942465.1 uncultured Saprospiraceae bacterium | reverse complement strand
ACATAATCTCCTATGCTTGATAAGCCCAAAAATCCTGCGCCTATATTCATAACATTCTGACCTGCTCCAATAGTTATTACATCTGTAAATCCTGCTGCATTGGCATCAGAATCTAGATCATCACTACCGATATCTTGCGTTGTCAATACCATACCATCCATCGTTATGAATCGAATCGAGTAATCTCCTGGATTAAGTGTATCGAAGATAAAGTTACCGTCACCATCTACAATCGTAGTAGCTTGAGTAGCTCCCATACTATTGATTAATGATACCTCAACACCAGCAGCTGATAGTTCACTCACATCTCTGATACCATCTCCATTATCATCTATCCAAGTAAATCCTCTGATCGATGCAGGTATATATTCATATCCCAAATCTTGATTGGTAATTGTCATTCCTGATGTAATCAACATATCACTACCTCTATAAACCCCACCAGCACCTATAAATAGATCCGAATCAATATCATCATTCGTACCGACATTCTGTAAAGTAGGTCTGAAGTCCGCTGTCGCATTAGACACTATGTAGTAGCTACCTGGCATCAAATCAATAAAGCTATAACGTCCCTCAGCGTCTGTAGTCGTTGCTGCTGTAAGCAGACCTATACTATTGTATAATTCTAAATAAACTCCCTCGAGACCTTTATCTCCGGAGTCTTGAATACCATCTCTATTTAAATCTATAAATACGTAATCCCCAATGCTCGACAAGCCGAGGTATCCTGCACCTACGTTGACAACATCTTGAGCTGCTGCTAATGTAATAACATCCGTAAATCCAGCAGCATTAACATCAGAATCTATATCCTCGCTTGCTACATTTTGACCCGTAAAGATCAATCCATCAGAACTTGAGAAACTGATCGTATACTGTCCAGGATTAAGCGCAGCAAAAATAAACTCACCGTCTGCGTCCACTATTGTAGATGCTTGTGTAGCTCCCATACTATTGATCAATGACACCGTGACTCCTGGAGCAGCTTGCTCACTTAAATCTCTGACACCATTACCGTCATTATCTATCCATGTAAATCCACTGATAGAAGATGGTATGTATTGAAACCCTAGATCGATAGACAAATCAACTTGTCCAGAGATCAAAGTAAAAGGAATACTTCCAAATGTCCCATCGGCTAGCATTGTAGCGTCTGAGTCTGTAGCTCCATCTCCCATATTTAAGGTAGTGGCTAATACTTCAGATCGATCGGCATCAACTTGTATATAATATTGTCCCGGTTTTAATCCTTCAAATAAGTAAAATCCATTGTCATCAGCATCCCCATCGGCAATCATTGTACCGTTGGCATCGAATAACTTAGTCCATACTTTAGGAAATGGAAGGTCTCCAGAGTTTTGTATTCCATCACGATTGAGATCATAAAATATATAATCCCCAACTGTAGCTGTCTTATAAAACCCTGCATCTATATTGCTCAGATTTGTACCAGATGTAATATCAAATAAGGCTGAAATACCATTGTTATCAAAATCACTGTCCGTACTTTCTGCACCTATGTTTTGCTGTGTAAATAAGAAGTCTTGTGCTCCTATTCGTACTTGGTATACTGCTGGTAATAAACCACCAAATGTATACATCCCATTTTCGTCAGTAGTCGTATCTGTTATAAGTTGATTATTATCATCCCATAGACTTACTAGCAATCCTGATAATAAAGGCTCTTGTACCTCTCTAGCACCATTATAGTCGAGATCTTCCCAAGCTACTCCAGATATACTAGACAGTGCAACGAATCCAAAATCTAAGTCCTCATTCATCTCTCTTGAGATCAATGTGAATGCTGGAGATGAACCTATAATACCATTTGCTACAAGATCAGAATCTAATGCATCGTCAGTACCTTGATCGGATAATGTTGCCGCAAACCCATAAGGGAATAACAACTCAATACGATAGTCTCCAGGCCTAAGGTTTTCAAATGAATAAAATCCATCAGAACCTGTAAAGGTCTGTGCTATTATAGAACCGTTGACATTGATCAACGATACTGTTGCACCTGCAAATCCTGTCTCAGTGCTATTTTGTATCCCATTATAATTTTCATCATTAAAGACAAAGTCTCCAATTTTGGCATTTCTATAAAATCCGGCTGTTACATCTACCACATCTTGACCAACAGTCAGTGTTATTATATCCGTAGTATTCGGGCCATTAGCCGTAGTAAGGTCACTATCTATATCCTCCGTAGCAAGATTTGCTATCGTCGGAATATCATCTACTGACATCCCAAACTGTACATAATAACCGATCGGATCTAAATTATTAAATATATAATTACCATCAAGGTCTGTAGTTGTAGATGCTACTTGTACCCCACTTTCATTATATAGATTAACTTGAAATTGTGGTCTCTTCTGATCATCTGATTCAAATATACCGTTGGCATTATAATCCTCCCATACAAATCCAGAAATCGATGATGGGATATATTGATATCCAAGATCTAATCCTTTAGTACTTACACCAGAATTTAACGTAATAATGTCTGTTCTATATTCTCCCGCCAAAATCTGTAAATCTGAGTCTAACTCAGTATCCATGCCAGCGTTATATGTTGTAGGTAAGAAATCTGCTGATGCATTTGACCTTATATAGTACTGACCCGGTAGTAGCTCTGCAAACTCATACCTACCATCCATATCTGTTGATGTAGTAGAAACGATATCTCCATTACCATCAAATAATTCTAAAAATACACCTTCTAAAGCTATATCCTCTGCATCTTGAATTCCATTTCTATTAGTATCTAGGAATACATAATCGCCGATATTTACCTTTTGGAAATACCCTGCGTTTACATTTTCTATATCTACATTTGCCGCAAGGCTGATCATCATCGTCATACCCATCTCATCGACATCTGAGTCAGTATCATCACCTCCAACGTCTTGCGGAGAAAATAAGAATGCATCTATTTGTGAGAATGTTATCTGATACTCACCAGGATTTAAAACATCAAATATATATGTACCATCTGGTCTTACAGATGTACTTGCTGTTACGTTGCCCATACCATCTAACAAGGATACTACTGATCCTGACTGCGGTAGCTCACCCATATCTAATACCCCATCAGCATTGTTGTCTATCCATGCTAAACCACTTATAGATGAAGGAAGGTATTGAAATCCAAGATCAATGTCTTGATTTATCTCTCCAGAAGACAATGTGAAAGGAACACTTCCAAAATTACCATCTGCATTTACTATCGCATCAGAATCTAATGCTGGATCACCAATATTAAGGTCCGTAACTTGTACCAAAGCATGATATATATTCACTACGTAATAATAGTCTCCTGGAAGCAAATCATCAAACATAAAAAATCCGTTTTCATCTGCATCCATCTCAGCTACTAACATACCCATAGCATCGAATAACTTAATCCAAGTTTTAGACAAACCTGGATCTGTAGCATCTTGTATACCATCTCTATCGATATCAATCCATACGAAATTGCCAACTGATGCTGTCTCATATAAACCTGCATCAAATGCAACAATATCTGTACCTGATGTCAATGTGAGTATCTCTGATGTTCCATCATCATCAATGTCACTATCCATCAAATCAGAACCTATATTAGGTAACGTAACTAAATATACTCCTAAGTCAAACTGTACTTCGTAATCGCCCGGCCATAACTCCATAAATGTGTATGCACCATTACTATCTGTCAATGTAGTGCTTACTACAATACCATTTGCGTCAAGCAGATTAACGGTAATCATAGATAGTAGTGGCTCATCGGATGATCTTACACCATCATAATTACTATCTTCCCAAGCAAGTCCAGATATACTAGAATACTCTATCAATCCAAAGTCAAAATCATTCCTAAACATACCTGGATCAAGATAAAATAGTCTTGTCCCTAAATCAGTACCAAAGCTCATCAGATCACTATCCATTGATCCATTAGTCGCATTGAATTGCGTCGGAATATAACCCGATGGTACAAACGATAGACGTATATAATAGTATCCTTTCTGGATATTGTCAAATTGATAATGTCCAAGTGTATTGGTAATTGTAGTTTCTACCAATTCATCATTTTCATTAAAAAGAGACACTACGATATTACCTTTACCTTGGTCTTCAGGGTCTTGAATCCCGTCTCCATCATTATCAACAAATATAAAGTCTCCAATCGATGAAGGTCGACAATCATCAACTCTAAACTCACGACAACACGGCTCAGATGTACCTGAGGCTGATGTGGTCTCCACACACATTTCATAGATACCAGCTTGTGCCGTAGTCTTCCCTATATTGATAACATTGGGATTGTAATCACCTGATAATCTTTGAAAACCTTGTGGTATAATCCAGTAATATTCAGTTGCTTCTTCGACTTCATCTACAAAAAACACTACACAGTCGTGTTCGCAGATGGTATATAATGGAGTGTAATGCACCTTAATGCTCACTCTATCAAGAGATCCAATCGTACTTTCATCGGATGTATTCTCTAATTGTAATTTTAATCCAAATGACGGATCGTTGATCATATCGATTGTCCAGTCGGTACTCCATAAGTAGTAGTCTGTACCGTAGATCCAAGTACTCTCCTCGGTCTGCCACTCCTGACCATATGTGGCATAGTTAGCAAGATTAAGCGTAGTCATATCATCTGTCTTAAGTGATACTACTAGCTCATTGATTGCATCTTGCATACTCGATGACCCTTCAAATACTACTTGAATGCCATTGATCTGAGATCCTTCTGGGATATTAAATCTAAAATTATCTACAGTCAACACTTGACTTGATTGTCCAGGTTGGAGATCAACCCACAACTCAGAATCATCAGAAAAAATACCGTTGTCCATATCCTCCCAATCTGCCATCATACCCATGCTACTCTGGCTAGATGCGTCAAAAGAACTTTCAGATTCTTCAACAACGGGTTCAGCATAGACACCTAATGGACAGGCCTGAGGTACTTGCGCTAAAACATAAGAAAAGGGGGAAATAGATAGATAGAGTATGCCAATAAGTATGGCTATACCCTTACCAGTGTAGTTTGCTGTGTAAGACATGTATGTGTAGTCGTCTGGTTATTAAAAAAGAGAAAATAGTGAGTCGAAACACTATAAACTCTTCATTCGTATATCAAATATACATATAATAAATTATTTATATGAAAAAATCTTAATATGTTATTGACTGGACGACAATTTAGAATTCCATTTTACCTACTGGCTGAAAAAAGACGTGACTTATTAACCTCAGAAACTGCTCCATTTAAATCAATACAATATTAATATCTCAATTTAAAATGGCCTTTTTCTCAACAATCATTAGGACTACAATGGTATTATCCTGATTCGCAATATACTGTTCACTTAACCATTTATTGACTAGTATAACCATAACTAAACCCCAACAAACGAAGTAATACCTAGAGAGTAAATATGAAACTTCGTCTCATTCTGTTTAAGTAAATGTCAAAATAAATTAAACAAAATATCAATTACGAGGCAACACTTTTTAGCATAACTGCACATAATACATTGAAAGCAATTTACTAATCAAAAATATTTGCAATATGAAACTTAGACAATTACTCCTAATTACAATGAGTGTTTTTGTATGCACTTTTATGAAAGCACAAACAGTCGCAGACGTTATTATCAACTCTGATGATCATACTACCCTTGAAGCCGCCCTTGATGCAGCTGATTTAGTAACTACTTTACAGGGTGACGGTCCTTTCACTGTATTCGCTCCTACGGATGATGCTTTCGCTAATCTTCCTGCTGGTACTGTGGATGCGCTATTAAATGACATTCCTACACTAACTTCTATATTAACTTACCACGTTGTGGGTGCTACAGCTCTTTCTTCTGACTTATCAGACGGACAAATAATAGCTACTCTTAACGGCAAAGATGTCAACGTTACTATTAACAACGATGGTGTTTTTATCAATGATGCTCAAGTAACTGTCGCTGATATCACTACTGATAATGGTGTCGTACATGTCATCGATGCTGTATTATTACCTCCAACTACAAGTAGTACAAATAATGTTTTAGAAGACCTACAAGTAAATCTAAGTCCAAATCCTACAGATGACTTTTTAAATATTTCAGTTAAAGAAAATAACAATTATTCTATTGAATTATTTAACAGCAACGGTCAACTTATGATGCAACAGACAATGGATACGAACAACATATCTATTTCTATGAGAGAATTTAACCAAGGTTTATACTTACTTAAAATAAGTACAGACG
>CALDEO010000106.1 GCA_937942465.1 uncultured Saprospiraceae bacterium | reverse complement strand
CGATAAGAAAAATCCAACGGACTTCGCCATATGGATGAAGGCTGCTCCGGAGCACCTCATGAAGTGGCAGAGTCCATGGTCTGAGGGTTTTCCAGGATGGCACTTAGAATGTTCGGCAATGAGTACGAAGTATCTAGGCAACAACTTTGATATACATGGTGGTGGTAACGACTTGAAGTTTCCACATCACGAAAATGAAATAGCCCAAAACGAAGGTGCTTGTGGATGTGCTCCAGCCAAATACTGGTTACATACCAATATGCTCCTCATGAATGGTAAGAAGATGTCTAAAAGTGAAGACAACTCCATCACACCAGAAGATCTGATGTCTGGAGATAGTCCACATGTGAGTAAGGGATATAGCCCGATGGTATTGAGATTCTTTATGTTGATGGCACACTACCGATCTACATTGGATATAACAGATGCAGCCCTGCTAGCAGCAGAGAAAGGATATAGAAAACTACTTGAAGCATACAGAACACTGCAAGCCCT
The DNA here is from genome assembly GCA_937942465.1 of uncultured Saprospiraceae bacterium. Taxonomy (GTDB): domain Bacteria; phylum Bacteroidota; class Bacteroidia; order Chitinophagales; family Saprospiraceae; genus JAHDGW01. The sequence goes on along the minus strand of CALDEO010000106.1, from coordinate 3,209 downwards.
TAAATCTGATCAAACTGATGTAGGGTCATTGGATGCAGAAATACTTACGCTTATCAATGCTGCTCACGATGATATGAATGATGACTTCAATACACCGAAGGCTCTATCAAGATTATTTGAGTTAGTATCTAAGATTAATGGGTTTAAAGGAGGTCAACTCGATCTTGCTGATGTATCTCAGCCTGTATTGACGAAGCTCAAAAATGCTTTCGACGATTTCATATTTGACATATTTGGATTAAAAGATGAGATCCACGAAGATGATGGACACAATCACCTGGACGGAGCAATGCAACTGATCATCCAACTACGTGCCGATGCTAGAGAGACTAAAAATTGGGCTACAGCCGATAAAATACGTGACACTTTGAAGGAGTTAGAGATAACACTTAAGGATGGCAAGGACGGTACGGATTGGTCTATACACTCATAAAAAAGAAACATACAACTATGAATCTAATTCAAAAGTTTACAAATATTATATTGTTCTCATTGGTGATGGGGCTAGTACTCACCTCTTGTGGAGAAGACAAGAAGACTACAAAAATAGAAGCCCCAGTTCCTAAAAAAGCTAGAGTTAAAATCCCTGCATTCGACATGGATAATGCCTATGCACATATCGAGAAGCAGTTGTCATTTGGTCATCGGATACCAGGTACTCCTGAGCATGTGGCTTGTAAAGACTGGATCGTAAGTGAGCTCAAGGCGAATGATGTTACAGTAGAGATTCAAGAGTTTAAAGCTGACTTCCTAGGTCTTAAGGACCAGCAGTCATACAATATCATCGGTAGTATCAATCCTGATAAACAGCCTCGCATCATGCTTGCCGCTCACTGGGATAGTCGTCTCATAGCCGAGAAAGATCCTAATAAAGATATGCAAGACAAGCCAATCATGGGTGCCGACGACGGTGCAAGTGGTGTCGCTGTATTATTAGAGATCACAAGATTATTTAAAGAAAACCCTATAGACCTTGGTGTTGATATTGTATTTTTTGATGCCGAGGATAATGGCGTACCTAACGGTGACGCTAGTACTGAAAACACCTGGTGTCTAGGTTCTCAATATTGGGCTAAAAACCCGCATATTAAAAATTACAAAGCTAAGTATGGTATCCTATTGGATCTTGTAGGTGCCGAAGATGCTATGTTTGGACTTGAAGGGCACTCAATGGCTAATGCAAGGAACTTATTGTTAAAGACTTGGGATCTAGCTGCCAACATGGGTTATTCTAATTACTTCCAAAAATATACAGCTGGAACCATTACTGATGATCATGTATATGTGATGCGTGGTAGAGGTTTTCCAATGATCGATATTATCAGCCTTCCTCCTAGCGAAGGGAAAACAGGATTTGGTGCTCACCATCATACACATGATGACGATATCAACATTATTGACAAAAACACGTTAAGAGCAGTAGGACAAGTAGTCACAGCCGCTATGTATAAAGAATCTGACGGTAGCTTCTAACTATCGAAACATATACCCTATCAAAAAATAAATTGTACAATGAAAAAATTATTATTACTTATTGCAGTTATCTCATTCAGTTTCAGTGCTCAAGCACAAGTAGAAGCGACAGCTGATCAATACACTATACTTGCTAAAAAAAGTGCAGACTGGTGTCCACTATGCGGTGGGTTTGGATGGAATATGCTAGCTGGAGTAACGGATCGACTAGAAGACGAACGATTGATACCTTTTGCTTATCACCACTCTGGTGGTCTTAAAAATGATGCAAGTGAGGCAATTCATGATCTTCTTGGAGGTAGTGGACAACCCTTGTTTTTCTTAAATACAGATGACATCAATGTATCAAGTAACAATGTGAATGCCAAAATCGATGAGGTTTTTGATACTGCAGCAGGACTTAATAGCTTTTCAGGATTTGCTGGTGTAGGAATCGACACCTACCTCAATGGAGCTGGTGACGAACTAAAAGTATACGCTAATGTAAAGTTCTTCGCTAATCTTGAAGGAGAGTATTACTTAGGCTTATACTTGATCCAAGATAACTTCATATCTACACAAGCGGGTCAAGGAAGCAGTGCAGCGCATAAAAACCTACTCACACATAGCTTCTTCGATGAAGCAGGAGGTAAACTTATCGTGAATGGAGCAGTAACTCCATCTGATGACTTCAACTACGAAGCAACTCTTGCTGTAACAGATGACATGGTCAGCGAACAAGATATGTCTGTTATCGGTATCATCTGGAATAAAACACCAAACGGATGGTTCTTTTTTAATGCAGGAATCGACAAGGAAGTTGGTATCGCTTCATCTACAAAGAATGTAGAATTGACGAATGTAACGATGAAGGCATTTCAAAGTGCAGATCAACTAAACATCAATATCGCTACAGAAAATCAAATCAACAAAGCATCATTGCAAGTTGTAAATATGAATGGTCAAGTAGTATATAGCAACAATGCATTGAATACAATCGGTGCAGCGTACAACACAAACATAGATATCAATCAATGGACTTCTGGTACATACATCGTACAGCTAATCACAGCAGATGGTATCAAGACGAACAAAGTAAATGTTATACAATAAGCAGACTTATTGTCGTGAGCCATTTTACTTGGCTGCAATAATATAGTTTCGTTTATCCCTTAAAAGCTCATCAAGAAAATCTTGGTGAGCTTTTTTTATGGCTTCAAGTTCCCTTTGAAAATGTTGTACTTGACCATTGACATGATTAACATTCTGTATCACCGCATACAAGGACTGTCTCTTGACCCAGTTCATCACAAAAAACTGGTAAAATTTCCTTACAAACTCATCAAAACTACTAATATCAAAATTGACCTGAGCTGCTTTGAAAACATCGAACAATTCCTTTTTGTATAGATTGAGTCGAGTCTGCCCGACTGCTGCTAGTCTGGTAGATTGTTTCAGTATTTGTTCTTTACGATAAGAACTAAAAACTCCTTGTCTCGACCTTCTAGCTCGCTCCATCATATTTCTTAACTCTACGAGACCATTGTACAACTCAGCAAGTACTACGTAACAATCCTCACCAGCGACTAGCGCTTCTTCTTGATCTTTGAGGTGACTTTGCGTTATCCTTATCTTAGAATCATACTCTCTTATGGTTTTGCTTACCTCCCCAGATCTTCTCGTTAAATAAATCTCTTTTTCACCTATTAATTCGTCCAACAGCGGTTTGACAACTTGCTCAGATTCTCGCTTTTTAA
>CALDEO010000105.1 GCA_937942465.1 uncultured Saprospiraceae bacterium | reverse complement strand
ATTTCTTTAAAAACTATGGGTCTCGATATTTAAAAATATTAGCAGACTGTCATACCATATTTGTACAAGACAAGGAGTCGAACGCTTTATTGAATAAACACAAAATCGCTAACGTCCAATTGTCAGGAGATACAAGGATTGATAGAGTATTAAAAAGAAAAAAAGGTTCGGTAACGGATCCCTTGATTAGAGGGTTTATGCAAGAAAGGAAATGCATCCTACTGGCAAGTACGCATCCTGAGGATGTTGAGCTTATACAGGCCATAATTAAAAACTATAAAGATTATAACATTGCTATTTTTCCACATGAAGTGGATGATGCCAGTGTCGATCAATTGATCAGTAATCTAGATTGTACAATAGCTAAGTGGTCAGATAATAAGTCGCCACTAAGCAATGTACTGGTCGTTAATACCATTGGTTTATTATTTGATTCCTATAGATATGCTTATTGCGCTTATGTAGGAGGAGGGTTTGGTAAGTCGATCCATAATATATTAGAGCCCACCGTTTTTGGAGTGCCTGTCATTATTGGTCCAGCTTTTGATAAGTTTAAGGAGGCAAGAGAGTTAAAAAGTCTTGAGTTGATTTCTGTTTTGGACAAGTCAGAAGATATCATCACTGTTATTAATGATCTTGACCAAGATAGGAGGCAAAGTATCAAAACGGGATTAGAGACTTATTACAGTGAGCACAGTGGTGCTACAGATGATGTAGGTTCCATAGCAATTACCTTATTAAATAACCAATGAAGAAATTAGATTTTAGCAAGTTTCACGTTTTAGTATTGGGTGACGTCATGTTAGATAAGTACATATTTGGTGATACCAATAGGATCTCACCTGAGGCACCTGTACCTATAGTTGAAGTAGATAAGTATGATGCTAGGCTTGGTGGAGCTGCTAATGTGGCACTCAATATTATATCTATGGGGGCTCAGGTTTCATTGATAGGTGTCGTAGGTGACGATGATGCAGCGACAGAGATGAGTGACTTGCTTGTCGCGAATAAAATTAACGATAAGACGATAAAAGTAGCTGCAAGGCCTACCACTGTGAAGACTAGAGTTATATCTGGAGCACAACACTTATTGAGAATCGATCGAGAGACTAAAGATCCTATTGATGGTGATACTTTAGCAAAAGTATTGCAATCACTTAAAGATGTAATAGCCAACAGTAATATAGATTATGTCATTTTGCAAGATTATAATAAAGGAGTATTCACAAAAGAGGGTATTGTAGAGATCATTAAGGTACTGAAATTGTCAAATGTTAAATATGCTGTTGACCCTAAGTTTGACAATGCTGAGGCTTTCGCCAATGCCGATATATTTAAACCTAACCTTAAAGAGGCAAGACGACTAGTCAGTATGCCCAATGTAGAATATAAGGACCTCGCCGTTAAGATAAAGTCCCTCATGAATTGTAATACCGTGGTACTTACATTATCGGAGGATGGACTATACTGTCTAGATGATAATGAAGGACACTTGGTGCCAACTGAAAGCCAAGATATCGTAGATGTCTGTGGTGCAGGAGATACGGTTATTAGCTCATTGGTGTTAGCTAGATTGTTAGACTTAGACCTAAGAGAACAAGCCGTGATTGCTAATGTCGCTGCAGGTGTTGTCTGTCAAAAACCTGGTGTTGTGCCCGTAACTGTTGACGAAATTGCCCGTTATTTATTAACCAAGTAATTTTAATCTGCCTATTTTGTCAATCCTTATATGCTAGAAGACACTTTACTTTGTAAAGTTTTACTAAATTTACCGTATTCTTATTAAACCATAATTTAATTAAATAAACAGATATGAAAAAAATGTTTACACGTTTTATGCCATCTATGTTGATGGTAGTTTTGATGGGATCATCAATGATGGCTCAGCAAAGAAATCTTATGACAGTTACTGCTCCTGCTACTATTGCAGGCGAATATGACGTATTGTCTTCTGCATTTGGAGATCAAGGAGATACTGAGATCTCAGGTACACTATTATTAGTTGATGATGCAGATGCTACAACAGGTTCTGTTACTGATGCATGTCAGCCAATAGTTAATGATTTAACAGGGACGATAGCTCTAATCGACAGAGGAACATGTGCTTTTGTAGATAAATGTAGAAATGCACAAACTGCTGGGGCAACTGCTGTATTAGTATGTAACGATGCGCCTATTACAGATACAGATAGAGGTGGTTTATTGGCTATGGCTGATTCAGATCCTCCTGCAACTGATATTACTATAGCTTGCTTATTTGCAACTTTAGAAACTTGTGACTTAATCAGAGTAGAATTAGCTACTGGTATTGATGTTACATTTTCTTTCTTCACTTCGCCATGTGATCCTATTGATTATCCTGCGAATGCTATATTCGGTACACAACCAGGTGAAGGAGACTTCGATGGTGGTTTAAACGATTGGAGTATTGATTCTGAGTTTGGATTAGAGTGGGATGCATTAGGTGTTCTTGATAAAGGTGCTTACAATACTACACGTCCTTTCATGGAGACTCCTTCAGTATGTAATGGTGCTGTAGTTTGTGATTCTGACTTTTTAGATAATGGTGGTGTTGCAGGTGCTTTTGGTACAGGTGACTGTCCATCTGATGCAGGTGCATCTTTATTCTGTGACTCTAGATTAATGTCTCCAGTTATTGATTTAAGTGCATTTGATACTGACGGTTTAGTACTTGTATTCTCACAAGCTATTAGACAATTCCAAAGTGAGTACTATGTAGAGATCAGTACTGATGCTGGTAATACTTGGGGAGATACAATTCAGATTAACCAAGAATTTCCAACAAACAGTGATCACTTCTTAAACAACGAACAAAGAATTCCACTTTGTGGATATGATGGTGAGTCACAGTTTAGATTCAGATTCTGGATCAGAGGTGCTTACTACTACTGGGGTATTGATGATGTTATGATCTTAGACTCTGGTTTTGCTGATGGAGAGACTATTGATAACTTCTTCGCAGTAGCGCCTAACTTTAAGACTCCTGTTTCTCAAGTAGAGGCTTTACCTTTCTTGACTAGTATCTTGAACAATGGTAACTCAGGATTGACTAATATTGAATTAGGAATAGACATCTTTAACAACACTACCGCAACAAATGAATATTCAGCAACAAGACCTTACGGTGATTTAGCTGGTTGTGGAAGAGAAGATAACTTACTATTTACAGAGACTTACACTCCAGCACCAGCTGCAGTTACAGGTACTGATGTAGTTGAGTACACTGGTTCTTATACTTTAACAGCTGATAACGACACTGACGGTGTTAACGATACAAGAAACTATAACTTCTATTACACAGAAAACACGTTTGCTAAAGTAAGAACGGAAGCAGAAGTTGGGTCTGAGTACCTTGCTGCTATCGCACCTACAAGTGGAGCAGAATACTTTAGTTTAGGTAGTCATTATCACGTAGTTAACGGTGCTGCTTACAAAGCAGTTTCAGTAAGAGCTGGTCTTGGTAATACTGCAGAAGATATGTTATCTGGTTTCTACATAGCTCATTTATATAAGTGGGTAGATATCGATGGTAATGGCGAAGTAGGTAGTGATGAGAGAGCTTTAATAGCAGAAGGTCAGCAACTTATTTTCAGTGGTACTACTGAATTTAGAGATATGGAAATCGTATTAGAAAGTACTTTAAATGAACCTATCGTTCAGTTAGAAGATAATACTGACTATGTAATCATGATGCATACTAATCCTACAGTAACTGGAGGAGAGCAATGGAGAATTTTAGCAGGTGATGTTTCTGACTCACCAGAGTACAATTACTTTGAGATGGGTTTAGCTGCAGCTGATGCTGGTGCACCTAGATATGGTAGTTTCTTTGGTACAGGTGCTGCATCTGATGATATCGAAACTAGAAC
>CALDEO010000104.1 GCA_937942465.1 uncultured Saprospiraceae bacterium | reverse complement strand
TACTACGCCTTCAACGCCTGGCTCAAAGAAGTCTTGAATACCATTACCATTGATGTCTTTCCATACATAATCTCCTAGCTTACTTGCAGCAGATATCTTAGCAGGATCAGAGTCATCCTCATCATCATTGCTTGATACATTACCATTGTATACTGGGAAATTTTCAGTGATTTCATCATCATTAATATCGAAGATATTAGCTATAGAATCCGTAGGCAACACGAAGTTGTCATTATGGAAGTTTCTATCAGCATTACTATCTGCATCGATAACGATAGCACCTGTAACATCAGAACTAAAGCTAATCTCTGATCTGTTGTAATAATCTTCTAAGAACGGAGTTGCATCCATCGTCACGATTAAGAACAATGGCACTATAACACTATCCTGAGGTGCTAGACCTGCAGGGATTGTGTAGTCAGCAATACTACCATTCATAATCCAATTAGGGTTCAATGTAGTATCATAGATAAACCCACTATGGATTGTATCGATTATACCGATAGGACCACTCACAACGTTACCTTGATTGTATACTGTAACATCAAATCTGATCGTATCTCCCAATAAGAATGGATCACAGATAGGTGTAGTTTTCTTCAATGCGAAGTCCATCACCTCTATTCGCTCAACATCATGATCATCTTCATCAGATGGTGTCTGTACTTCGTTATCGTCAATATTTACTTCATCATTGATCTGATCAGATGTACTATCGAAGTCTGTTGCTGCGAACAAGTCTTCAGTTTCGCTGCTACTGATTTCAGTATAGTTAGTCCATGCAATCTCACTATCTGAGATACAAGGGATCACTCTCAAGTTAATCGTCATCTGCGTACTCTGACCTGGAAGTAACATTCCTGTAGTTGTACGAGTTGCAAGATTCCCCGCAAGGGTCCAACCTGTGTTTAATGCAGGATCAAACTCAAATCCACAAGGCACATAATCAGTAACCACAACATCAGTAGCAAATAAACTACCTTGATTGAATATCGTTATTACAAACGGTACGATATCACCATATCTAAATGGTGTCGTAGCCGTTGTTGTCTTAATCTGGGCTAAGTCAAATATCTCAATACCCGCTGGGTCATGATCATCTTCATCCTCGCCATATACTGGTCCACATCCACAGATCTCATCATCCCAAGGGTTAGCAAGGTCATCAACACTGTTGTATGGAGGTAAGCATACGTTGTTTTCATATACGCTATCAGAGTCAGGAGTACTATCTACATCCCATAGATCTCTATTCGGTGTACCAATATCAGCTCTACCGCTTGCAGTTTTAATCTCAGAGTAATTAGTCCAATGCTTGACACCTCCATCAGTACGGATGATCTCAAGAGTCAATGGTACAGATACGCTATCCAATGGCACTAAAGTGTTAGGGAAGTTGTATTGTAAATCTCCATTAGCCAATAAAGTCCATTGTGGATTAACTACTGGATCAAAGCTTAATCCTGGTGGTACGTGATCCAATATCTGGATGTTGTTACCATCTTCATTACCTTGATTAAATACTGTAATCGTGAAGTCTAATGTCTGATTATACACATAAGGTGCAGGAGTATCGAGCACTTTACGTAATGCTAAATCGAATACAGCTATTCTAGCTACATCTTCATCATCTTCATCAAAGACTCCATTACCATCATCATCTACACTTGTATCAGATATAAGTCCATCCTCAGCAGTCCATGGTGTACCTCCGACATCATTGCCTAAGATACCATCCATCTCTGAGTCAATATCATCAAATAGGATATTGAATTGATCAACTGCTGATGATATTTCTGCTCGGTTATCCCATGCATCTACATCATCCTTAAGTTTATTCATCGTAAGTGTGATATCTACAGATCTATTGTCTCCTGGCAATAATGGTGTTGCAAACTGTGTTGTCGCAAGACTACTACCTAGAGACGATGTCCAAGTACCATTATTAACAGATGAGTACGCAAGTCCTACAGGTATGTAGTCACTTATCTCTACATCATATGCAGGATCATTACCTTGATTATATACCGTCATACGATATACGATCGGTTGACCAAAGCTATATGGCCCTTGTGTAATTATTTCCTTTTGTAATGCTAAATCTTGAACGATGATTTCAGCCACATCATGGTCATCTTCATCTTCTCCTTTAGCTTGTCCATTACCTTCTAACTCATCATTGTATATACCGTCCTCTCTTACGAGATTTTCGTAGGCATTGTTAGATGCTGGAGTACTATCAAAGTCCTCAAGAGATCTATCTACACCATTAAGATCTTCAAAACGGATGATCTCAGAGTAGTTAGCCCAGTGCTTAGATCCACCATTAGTCTGTAGTATTGTGAATGTAATCGGCACTACAATACAATCATCAGGTTGGAGAGGAGACGCAATTGTATATTGTCTACTTGCATTCCATCCTGCATTATTCACAGTAGAGAATCCGTATCCTATCGGTAAATAATCCTCAATTGTAATATTCTGCACTGCCTCATTTCCTTGATTACATACCGTAATCTGGAATTGTATGTCTTGGTAATACTCATAAATAGGAGTAGTTACCACTTCTTTTTTAAGAGCTAAATCATATACTTTGATTCTCTCTGGATCTTGATCATCTTCATCAGTAATACCGTCCATGTTACCATTAACACTGTCATCAGATACATGATCATCTTCATCTGTATCGGCAGTACCACCTACATCATTAGTCAAGTCAGCATCTGGCGTACTATCGATATCATCAAGGTTTCTATCTTGACCAAGTACATCTCTAAAGCTCAATATCTCTGCATTGTTATACCAGCCATCACCAGTAGATGTACTCTCTACTACCCTTACGGTAATAGGTACAATCACACTTGCTCCTGCAGCTAACGATGGAATCGTAGAAGATGCTCTATCTAATACCGGATCATGTGTCCATGTACCATTATTAACACTTTCGTATTGTAATCCTTCTTGTAGTTGATCGTAGAATACAATGTCGGTAGCAGTCTCGTTACCTTGATTGAATACTTCGATATAGAATGTAACTAAGTCATCACATCTAAATGGACCGATGTCATCGGTAGTCTTATTCAATGCTAAGTCATAGATCTCTATCTCTCCTACATCATGATCATCTTCATCTTCTCCTTTGGCTTGACCATTACCTTCTAACTCATCGTCGAAAGCATCGTCTTGTCTTACATCTCTCTCATAAGCATTGTCACTGGCTGGTGTACTATCGAAATCTTCAAGACTTCTGTCAACACCATTGGCATCTTCAAAGCTCATAATCTCTGCATAGTTGGCCCAGTTGCGATCTCCACCTGTTGTCTGCAATAACTGCAAGTTCAACGGTATGATCACACAATCATCTGGTGACAATGGAGTCGAGATAGTGTATGTACCGGCAGCTGTCCAGCCTGTATTCGCGGCAGCGTCAAATCCAAATCCTATCGGTAAATAATCTTCAATTAGAATATTATTAGTCGTCTCGTTACCTTGATTACATACCGTGATGTTGAATAAAACATTCTGGTAGTATGTATAAGGTCCTTGTGTTATTACTTCTTTGATCAATGCTAGATCGTATACTGATATTCTTTCTGGATCCTGATCATCTTCATCAGTGATCCCGTCCATATTACCATTGACACCATCATCAGATACATGATCATCTTCAGCTGTCTCAGCAGTACCACCGACATCATTTAATGCCATAGTATCTGGAGTACTATCGATATCATCATTGTTTCTATTAATACCTGCAACATCTTTGAAATTAGATATCTCAGCACTGTTGTACCAGTTGTCACCTGGGTCAGTTGACTCTATAACTTCTAGGTCAATAGAGATCACTGTAGATGCACCTGGTGCCAGTGTAGGTATTGTAGTATTCGCGATAAGCGAAGCAGTATTATAACCCCATGTAGGGATATTGCTTGTAACAAATCTAAAACCAGAAGGTATGTAATCACTTACCTCTATATCAGTGGCAGTCATGTTACCTTGGTTGAATATTTCAAACTCGAAAGTGAGGATACGACCACACTTATAAGGTGCTGGCTGATTGTCCAAAGTCTTGTTAAGAGCTAAATCATAAATCTCTATCTCTGCAACATCATGGTCATCTTCGTCTTCTCCTTTGGCTTGACCATTACCTTCTAACATATCATCAAATACATCATCTTGTCTTACTGCATTTTCGTATGCATTATTAGAAGCTGGCGTACTATCAAAGTCTTCTTGACTTCTGTCCACACCATTGGCATCTTCAAAAGCGATAATTTCAGAGTAGTTAGCCCACATTTTAGATCCACCATTAGTCTGGAGAATCTGTAATGTAATCGGTACCATCGTACATGCATCAGGATCAAGTGGAGAAGCAATAGTATATGTACCTGCCGCTGTCCATCCTGCATTAATACTTGGATCGAATCCAAATCCAGGTGGTAAGTAATCTTCAATCTGTATGTTATTTACTATCTCGTTACCTTGATTACAAACTGTAATTTCGAATACTATCTTCTGATAGTACATGTAAGGGGCTGGAGTTACAACCTCTTTGATCAATGCTAGATCGTATATTGATATTCTTTCAGGATCTTGATCATCTTCATCAGTGATACCATCCATATTACCATCAACACCATCATCATCTACATGATCATCTTGGTTACTATCAGCAACACCTCCTACATCATTACCTACGGTAATATCAGGAGTACTATCTATATCTTCTGTACTTCTCTCTATACCATTGCTATCAGAGAACTCTGTGATTTCAGCATTATTATACCAGTTGTCACCTGCTCCTGTTGACTCTACAACTATTACGTCAAGTGTAATCACTTGTGTCTCACCTGGCAGTATCTGCCCGATCGTTGTTGTAGCAATACCTGTAACGGCATTGTATGTCCATGTCGCATCATTAGATGCTTGGTATTCCAATCCTGATGGCAAGTAATCATTGATATCAACATCAGTCACGGTCATATTACCTTGATTGAATACTTCAATATCAAATGTCAATGCTCTACCACATAAATATGGTGCAGGCTGTGCTGTTAATCTCTTATTTAATGCAAGATCAAACACCTCAATCTCTGCAACGTCATGATCATCTTCATCTTCTCCTTTGGCTTGACCATTTCCAGTCAAGTCATCGTCAAATGCATCACCTTCTCTTACGAGATTTTCGTAAGCAGAATTAGATCCTGGTGTACTATCAAAGTCTTCACCACTTCTATCGATACCATTGGCATCTTGGAATGAAGTAACCTCAGCATAGTTAGCCCACATTTTAGAACCACCATTAGTCTGGAGGATCTTTAATGTAATCGGCACTACTGTACATTGATCTGTTCCTAGTGGAGTAGATATCATATACGTACCAGCTGCTGTCCATCCTGCGTTAATTGCTGGATCAAATCCAAATCCAGTAGGCAGATAATCTTCAATCTGTATGTTATTTAGTATTTCGTTACCTTGATTACATACTGTGATATTGAACATAATATCTTGATAGTATGTGTATGGCGCTGGTGTTACCACCTCTTTACTGAGAGCAACATCGTATACAGATATTCTTTCAGGATCATGATCATCTTCATCAGTGATACCATCTCCATCTCCATCTACACCATCATCATTAAGATGATCATCTTCGTCTGTGTCAGCAGTACCACCTACATCATTACCTAGGATATCATCTGGCGTACTATCTATATCTTCTGCACTTCTATCTACGTTGTCACTATCCTCAAATCTTCTGATTTCGGCATTGTTAAACCAATCATCACCAGTTGTAAGAGATTCTAAAACCTCGAAAGAAATAGATATAATAACTGACTCTCCTGGATCTATACTAGGTATAACACGAGAAGCCATATCTCCAGCTACATCTAGCGTCCAATTGGCATTATTTGATGCTTGGTAAGAAAGACCCGGTGTGAAGTAATCTTCTACCTCAACGTTTGTTACCGTTTCATTTCCTTGGTTGTAAACTTCTATATCAAATGCGATAATAGTACCACATACATAAGGTCCAGCTTGGTTTAACTTCTTATTTAAAGCTAAATCAAATATCTGAATTCCTGCTGGATCGTGATCATCTTCATCTTCATTATCTATCTGACCTGATCCGAATATGTTATCATCGAATAAGTCACCATCTTCTACTTGCAATTCATAAGCAGAGTTAGAACCTAAAGTACTATCATAATCATTAGCTGATTGATCGTTTCCTGCTCCATCTGCAAAAGAAACTACTTCAGCATAATTGAGCCAATCTCTAGTGTCACCACTTGTCTGCTCGATCGTCAAGAATATAGGGAACGTAACATCAGTCCATGACGGTATCATCGTAGGTATTGTGTACGTTGCTGCAGCCGTCCAACCTGGGTTATTAGCTACATCAAATGAGAATCCTGCTGGTAAATAATCTTCTACCGTAACTTGTGTTAATGGTAGATTACCTTGATTATAAACTGTAATATCAAATTGTATTAATTGCTGATATGCATATGGTGGCGGTGTCACTACAACTTTAGTCAATGCCGCATCATATACTGGCAATAATGCTGGATCAGAATCATCTTCATCTCTTACACCATCTCCATCAAAATCAGTACCGTCATCTGTAATCAAATCATCTTCAGGTGTCAATGGTGTACCACCAGTGTCATTGCCTTTGATTTGATCCGATGAACTATCAATATCCAATAATGTAACATCTACACCATTGTCATTAAACATCTCACTTACCTCAGCTACGTTAGTCCAACCATCTTGATCTGTATTTGCGACAAGCAAATAGTCAATAGTCACTATCTGACTACCATTAAGAGGTATTACTGGTATTACTGTTGTAGCATATCCATTAGCTGCATCTGGTGTCCAAGTACCATTATTAGACGGTAGGTATTCGATACCCATTGCATAATAATCTGTAACCTCTACATCTCGCAATTCTTCTCCTCCTTGGTTAAATACTTCTATCTGGAACTGTACGATATCACCTTTTCTGTAAGGTCCACCTGTTATAATAGTCTTTCTTAAAGCGACATCAAATACCTGCAATCCTGCTGGATCATGATCATCTTCATCCTCTCCTGCTCCAGGACCATTTCCTTTTACATTGTTATCATTAGCAGATAAAGGCTCTACTAATAACTCAGTCGCAGTATTAGAACCTGGTGTACTATCTATATCTTGATTTGTAAAGTCAACTCCATTCTCATCTTGAGCAGAGATAATCTCAGCATAGTTAGTGTAGTCGATTTCACCTCCAGTTGTTTGTACGTATGTCAATACAATCGGTATTGTCACAGCATCTGCAGGCAATAATGGTCCTGCAATATTATAGGTTTGAGCTGCTGTCCAACCTGGATTCTTCGTTATATCAAATGTAAATCCTGCTGGTACATAATCTTCGATACCAATATTAGTAGCTGTCAAGTTACCTTGATTTTCTACAATTATATTGAACGTAAAGTCTTGCCCATCTACTAATGTACCTGATGCAACTAATACTTTTTTCAATGCTAAATCGAAAATATCTACGATTGCTGGATCTTCATCATCTTCATCTGTGATACCATCTCCATCACGGTCAGTACCATCATCCATAATCATGTCGTCCTCTGGCGTACGTATCGTACCACCTACATCATTACCGTTTAATGCATCCGCTTCACTATCATAATCGATAAAGCTTACATCATTACCATCTGCATCAAACAACTTAGATATCTCTGATCTATTTGTCCACGCATCGGCGTCATCACAGTAACTCAATAACTCTAAGTCTATAGTCACTACTCTACTATCTCCAGCATCAATACTAGGGATATTTGCGTAAGCATAATTGGTAGCTGCATCCAATGTCCAAAATGGATTATTAGTCGCTGCATATGCAAGTCCATTAGGAATGTAATCAACGATCTCAGCTGTAAATGGCTCGGCTCCTTGATTGAATATTTCTATTTCGAATGTTACGATGTCACCATATGTAAATGGTCCATTAGACAATAATGTCTTACGTAATGCACCATCAATAAATCTCACACCTGCAACATCATGATCATCTTCGTCTTCACCTGCGATCGGACCACAACCCAATATATTATTATCATTAGGGTCATCTGGCTCTACGCTATTTTCAACAGGACCATTAGACCCTGGAGTACTATCGTATTCCTGGCTAGAAGCGTCTGTTCCAAATTCGTCAGCAAAACTTGTAATCTCAGCATAGTTAAACCAATTGCTTGCATTACCTGGCGTCTGCTCTAGTACTAAAAACACGGGTACCGTTACCGAAGTATTAGGTGCCATTGCTGTAGGTATCGTATACTGAGCTCCTCCAGTCCAACCTGGATTATCCGCAGCATTAAAACTGTAACCCGCAGAGATATAATCTTCAATAGTTACCTGAGTGGCAACTTCGTTACCTTGATTATATACTGTGATATCAAACTGCACTAATTGTCCATATATGTATGGTCCAACGGTTACTAGTTTCTTATCTAAAGCAAGGTCAAATATTTTTAATCTAGTAGGGTCATGATCATCTTCATCAGTGATACCATCTCCATTGCCATCTGCTCCATCATCAATTATATGATTATCTTCAGGAGTATCTGGTGTACCACCAGCATCATTGGCGATATTATTATCCATTCCACTATCCGCATCAGTCAATAGTACATTATTGGCATCAAAAGCCGAACTTATCTCAGCGACATTGGTCCATGCATCTATATTACCATATGCTTTAGATAGTGTTAAATCTATACTTCTTATTACACAAGTATTTTCTGCTAAACCCAAAACGGTTGTAGTCGCTCCACGAGGAGTATTGATACTTGTCCATGTAGGCACACTTGATGCCGCAAATGTCATTCCTTCAGGTATATAATCTAGTATCGTTATATTATCAGGGTTAACATTACCTTGATTACATACTTCTATATCAAAAGTGATTACATCATTGATATTTAAAGGAGCAACAGCTGTTGTTGTTTTAGTCAATGAAAGATCGAATATTTCTATATCCGCAGGATCATGATCATCTTCATCCTCTCCAACGTTAGGTCCATTACCTAGCAAGTTATTATCATCCGCATCATCTGGTAGTACTGAGTTTTCTGTAGCTGAGTTTGTATTAGGATTACTATCAGCATCTTGATTCGTTCTATCTTCTCCAAGCTCGTTCTGAGCACTGATGATTTCAGAATAATTAACCCATGCTTTATCAGCTCCTATTGAAGGATTGACAATCAGCACAATCTGTACTACTTCACTTGCCCCTGGCATTAACGGACCAGCAATTGTATAACTACCCGCTGCTGACCATCCTGTACTTAATGCTGTATTGAGGCTATAACCAGCTGGTATGTAATCTTCGATTACAATATTGGTAGCTGGTGTATTTCCTTGATTCTGTACTGTTATATTGAATGTCACATCTTGACCATACTGATATGGTCCAGGTGTGAACGTTTCTTTTATTAATGCTAAATCGAATATTTCTATTCTTTCAGGATCGTGATCATCTTCATCAGATACACCGTCACCATCATAGTCTGTACCATTATCTGTTATAAGATCATCTTCAGCTGTATCAGGTGTACCACCTATATCATTGTTGACAATCATGTCTGGATTACTATCAACCTCAAGGGCACTTACATTAAGACCATTGATATCTCTTATACCGAATACCTCAGCATAATTAGTCCAAGCATCAATATCTCCGACAGATGCATTTACTTCTAATGTAATGTTTACCGTCTTCGATTGACCTGGGAGTAAGTCATCTATTGTAGTTGTAGCTACTCTTGTACCCGCAGTATAAGTCCATGTAGGAGCATTCGATGGGTCGAATGTAAAACCACTAGGGACGACATCATATATATCTACACCACTTAGAGTTTCATTACCTTGATTAGTTACTGTTATTACAAAACCTAAAAAGTCTCCATATTCGAATGGTCCAACAGCTGGTAAAGTTTTACTTAATGCAACATCATAGATTTTTGGTCCTGCTGGATCATGATCATCTTCATCTTCTCCTGCATTCGGTCCATTACCATTTAAGTTATCGTCATCAGCATCACCAGGTTGAACACTATTTTCTGTAAGACTATTAGACCCAGGTGTACTATCTGAATCAAAATTAGTCATATCATTTCCTTCATTATCTTCTGCACCTGTGATTTCAGAATAATTGATCCAGTCACTAACATCACCGGTAGTCTGCTGCAATGTCAGCGTCAATGGTAATACTTCACAATCGCCAGGTCCCAACTGAGTCATTGTTGTAGTCAATAGATTGCCTGATGCATCTACTGTCCAAAACGGTAAACTTGATGCCGCATTGACAATATACCCATTTGGGATATAATCAGTTACCTCAATATTCATTGCTACAATACTACCTTGATTACAAACTGTAATATTAAAAAGGTGATCTTGCCCATAAAAATATGGAGCACTAGTAGTCAATTGCTTAATCAACGCAAGGTCAAATATTTCTATTCTTTCAGAATCATGATCATCTTCATCAGTTACATTGTCACCATCTTTATTTGCTCCGTTATCATTTATTTCATTGTCTGAGTCCGTACCTGGCACTCCGCCAACATCATTGCTTGGATTGGAGTCAGGCGTACTATCAAAATCTGAATTTGTCATATCCACTCCGTTAGCATCTTGCGCTGACAGTATTTCTGCAATATTAGTCCAATCATCAATATTAGAAGCTGATGCAACATTAAGGATTATATCTAATGTTGCTGATGTACCTGGAGCTATTGTCCCTGGCACTATACCTACCGCTTGTCTAGTCGCAGCGTTATAAGTCCAAGCTGGATTCGCTGCAGCGTCAAAAACAAATCCCATCGGGACATGATCAATGACATTTACATTAGTAGCTGGTACGTTACCTTGATTAAATATCTCTATTTGAAAAGTGACCGCCTCATTAATATCATATGGTACTGATGGCGTTGGAATTGTTTTTCTCAATGCTAAATCAAATACTGGTGCTGATGCTGTATCGGTATCATCTTCATCTAAAATGGCACCACCCGGAGTACTATCCGCATCTACTAGCGAACCAAAAACATCTCTCTGATAATTGATTAATGCTGTATTGACTAAGTTATCTGTACTTGCACATTCATCTATAAGTACATCCATAGTTACATTAACACATGCGCCAATCGCTAAACCTCCAGCAGGTAAAGTACCATTAGAAGATCCTAATTCTAGCGTAGCTGTTGATTGTGTTGTACTGGCTGCGATTACCGTCCAGTCTGTATCTACTAATATATACCCACTAGGAAAAATATCATGTATCTCTATACTATCTACTTCAGACTGCCCTTCATTACATATTTCAATATTGAAAGAAACCCCATCACCAGCCATTGTCGATGTAACACCAACAGTAGATTTAGTTAAATTTAAATCCATAGGACAATCGGTAACTGTAATAACAACATCAGATACATTGGTACAACCAATCTCATCAGTCGCAGTCACACTAAAAGTCTGTGAAGCAAATACTCTTATTGAATTTTGATTACTCAATCCTGAAGTTCCATCAGTCCAATCATAACCGATAACACCGGTACCACCAGTAGTAACTGCTGTAAAGTCAAGCGTCTCTCCAGTACATGCTGCAACTGTTGCAGGTAGTGTCACACTTAAGTCACTACACAGCGTATAAAATCCAAAATCAAAATCTGATAATGCCCCTGTACTTGATCCCGTATTTAACTGAACATATGATTGCCCAGCAAACGGAGTAAATGAAGCAGGAGCTATTGTACCATCATTATCCAATGCATCCGAACCAACATTAGCCAATGTAGGTTCTGTAGGATTCGTTGATCCTGGCTCTAATAATGGATCTACTATAGTTATATAATAGTCTCTATTAGCTCCTAAAAACGCATTAAAAGAATTAAACTCATAAATACCCGATGCATCTGTAACCGTCTGACCTACTAAAGTGTAGGTGCCAGGCACAAACTCTGTATAAAGCCATACACGGGACCCAACATAAGCTGGCTCTCCTGACTCTTGAATACCATTGTTGTTGGTATCATACCATACATAGTCACCAATAGATGAGGGTTGCGCAAAAGAGAATTGAAACATCATCGCTAAGAACAGCGTGATGCATAAACGGACCGATAGCCTTCTAGTAGTACTGAAGTACATAGTGTGTAGTTTTCCTATTTATAAAATTCGGTCTTTGGTCTGATCTGGGGAAACAGACTTGACAAAGATACATATAGTTTTTACATATTAGATTAAAATGTAATATTTAAAATGTTAAATTATTGCCCTCCCCTACTAAATAGTCCTTGGGCGACTTTATACTGTACTATACTACTCATGCATGACATTTTATTCTATATGTTAATTTGTATAGTATTTTACATTCTTAGTAGGGGAAGACAATCATAGGTTGTGTCATCATTACATGGGCTCTTTCGATGAGGAGAGGTCCTAAGCTTAATTCAGAAAATAAGTGTCGTCTAGTTATCATAACTCAACAGGTAAATGTGACTAGCGATTTTTTTACGTCTAAAGCTTTAGAAGCAAGTATTTTGAAATTAAACCCATTAAAATAGATAATGAGAGCTATTACCCTTTTGCTGACTTTGGTCTATGCCTTTTTTCTAACCGATCTATCCGGACAGTGCTCCGTTACGATAAGTCAAGGAAACGATGTTTCCGTTGATGGTTTAGAAATCTGCTTAGGCCAATCCCTATTCTTATCTGCCGCAGATGGCCAAAACGGTATTCCGAATGGAACTACCTTTCAATGGTCAACTGGATCGTCAGATTATTTTTCAACAGTAACGCCTACTGCAACTACCAACTATGGAGTTGTTGTTACATACCCTGATGGTTGTGTAGCTACGGATCAAGTTACAATCATGGTTAACCCCCCTCCTACTGTATCAGTACAGAATGTATCAAGTGCCACTTGTGGCGGTGCAGATGGAAGTGCAACAGCAGTTGCCAATGGAATTGGTGGTTATAACTATGCTTGGAGCAATGGTGCGACAGGTTCTACTATTTCTAATGTCCCTTCTGGATCCTATAAGGTTACAGTAGTTGATGCGAACGGTTGTTCGGCTACATCTTCTGCTGTTATTGGTGTTCAAGGAGCTTCAGGTATAAACGGTACCGTTTATGGTGACTTTAACTACAATGCGGTCAATGACCAAATTTATCAAGGTTATCAAAATGTTGTTGTTAACTTGTATGGAGCTGATGCCGCTGGTAATTCAGTACTTGTATCAAGTACTACTACTGATGGTAACGGTGACTATTCATTTGCAGGAGTAAGTTTCGCCAATGGTGAAGTTTATAGAATGGAAATTGAAGTTCCTACCAACTTTGAAGTAACGACTAACGGAGATATCGATAACTTAGAAGTTAGATTTATCGACGGTCCTAGTTGTAATGAAAACTTAGCGATCTCTGTACCTAGTGATTATTGTCATACTGACGATCCTCCTGTAGTGATGACATGTTATGTAAATGGTGATCCTCTTGCTGGTGGAACTGCTGGTGACTTAGATGCCATTGTATCTACAAACTATGCTAACGAAGGTTTTCCTGGTCAACCAACTTATACAGCGCCTAGTCATGATGCAATTGCAAGTCAAGTAGGTTCTTTATATGGTGTAGCTTATCAAAGATTTGATGAAATTGCATTCTTTAGTGCTTTTGTAAAAAGACACGTTGGACTTGGTCCAGACGGAATCGGAGCAATCTACTCTATTGACTATTCTGGAGCAGCACCGTCTGCACCAACTAAGTATGTTGATCTAGTTGCTGACTTCGGTTTAAACTTAGGTACTGTTCTTAACAGAGATCTACCTGCAGCTGCAGATAGTCCAAGTTATGATTTAGATGCTTATGATAAAGTAGGTAAAGCCGGTATTGGTGACATCGATATGTCTGATGACGGTGAAGTTATGTACGTAACTAACTTACATGATAGAACATTAATACAAATAGGTGTTGGAAATCCAGTTGGAGCTCCAGTTCTACAAAGTATTCTACCTATCCCTAATCCATGTGCAATCCCAGCTGACTGGAGACCATTTGGTTTAAAATATTACGCTGGTAAGCTTTATGTAAGTGGTGTATGTTCTGGAGAAACTTCAGGAACACAACCTACAGGATACATATATGAATATACTCCTGGTATTGGATTTAATCCAACACCAATATTCACAATGAACTTCAACTACACAAGAGATTCTGCATTTGGTTGTGGTACTGCTCCAGGTGGTGTTGGTGATTCATGGCATCCATGGACAGCAGTTTGGAAAGGTGGAGGATATCCTCAACCAATCATTGCTGATATGGAATTTGAAGTAGATGGATCTATGATTATCGGTGTAAGAGATAGAAACGCTGATCAAGTAGGTTTCAAAAATTACTTTGCTGATCCTACTATGACAAGTACTTCTCTTCAAACTGGTTTATCTATTGGTGATATTCTAAGAGCTGACCCTATTGGTAATGGTACTTATGTACTTGAAAACAATGGTATCAGTCAAGGTAAGACTGGTTGTGGATCAGGAAATCTTCAAGGACCTGGTGGTGGAGAATTTTTCTGTGGTGACTTAAAATTATGTCACAATGAAGGTGCAACAGGTGCATTAGCAAAATTTGCTGGTTCTGGTG
>CALDEO010000103.1 GCA_937942465.1 uncultured Saprospiraceae bacterium | reverse complement strand
ATTAAGAAAGATATTCAAAACCTGAAAGTAGAATTTCTAAAAATAAGAAAATCGATAAGTCCGCTACGTGAGGCTATCAACCAATTTACAAAGTCAGATCACCCAATCGTAGAAGATAAGACACGGGTGTTTTTGAGAGATGTATATGACCATACTGTACAGATAATGGATCATATTGAAACCAATAGAGATATACTATCCGGTCTCCAAGATCTGTATATATCGGAGATCAGTTTTAAGATGAATAAGGTGATGCAAGTTTTGACAATTGTTACGACTATTTTTGTGCCTTTATCGTTCTTGGTGGGTCTCTACGGCATGAATTTCGAATATATCCCCGAGTTAAAATATAAATATGGATATTTTGTCTTAGTGGGGTTGATGGTTGTTCTAGTTGTATCACTTCTAGCTTTATTTAAGCGTAGAAATTGGTTATAATAATATCAGATTAAAATTTTATTACATTTATTAATACTTGATAATCAGTATAATGGAAAATTATAAGCTTGTAAAGCCTAAGAGCTTTGTAGCGGAGGACCATTGGTATCCAAAGGCATTAAATGCTACGATACACCCAATGGTGGCTTTCTTTCTGAATCTTTCTAAAGAAAGAATTGTCGAACGCTACTGTCACTTAAATCCCAAAGTGGATCGTGCATACTTAACGAATATCTTGTCTTACAGACCTAAACACTTCAGATGGGCTGGTGCTGACTTAATACATGTCACTACCGAGCAAGGTAAGAAGCAGATGGTCGTCATCGAGAATAACTCATGTCCGTCAGGTCAGAAGAGTATGCCTCTATTAGATGATAACGATGAGCTCGGAGGATACCGAAAACTAATCAAAGAAACATTCATACCGACCCTCAAAGGGCAACGTAAGATAGAAGATGGTGTCATGGCTGTCTTGTATGATAAAAACCCTATGGAGGCATCAGGCTATGCGGCAACGATCGCTGAGTTGTTGAATGAAGATGTGTACTACATCTACTTTCCAAAGGAAGGATACTCAGACTACTTAAGATATAAAGACGATATCCTTCAAATCAAAACAACAGAAGGGGAATGGAAAAACATCAGAGCTGCATTTCGATATGTAACTCAGAAGCCATGGACAAGGATACCTATAGTATGTAAGACTAAGATCTTAAACCCAATATTAGCTTGTATAGCGGGTGGTCGTAATAAGGCTATTGCGGCTAAGGCTTATGAGTTTTATAATGCAGAACTAGAAGGTACAGGACTGAGCATCAATATGCCAGAAACTATATGGGATGTTAGCCAAAATGAAGTACCGATGTGGGTCAAGAAGATGGGAGGTCATGCTGTCGTCAAGATCCCATATAGCAATGCTGGACAAGGAGTATTCACGATTGTATCTCAGCAGGAGTTGGATAACTTTATGGCGATGGAGTTTGACTATGACCAGTTTATAGTACAGAGCCTAATCGGCAATTACCAGTGGAGTTCTAATAGCTCTAAAGGTAAGTACTTTCATGTAGGTACGATACCCAACCGTAAAGGAGAGACTTTTGTCAATGACCTTAGAGTTATGGTCAATGCTACAGCAGATGGGATCAAGCCACTTTGTGTTTATTCGCGTAAAGCGAAAGATCCACTTCTTAACGAACTAGCACCTGACACCAACTCATGGGATATGCTCGGGACTAACTTGTCAGTGAAAGAAGGAGAAGCTTCATGGGGTAGCGATACCAATAGATTGATGTTGATGGATCGTAGAGATTTTAATAAAATAGGTATTGGATTGGATGACTTAATCGAAGGCTACATACAGACGGTTTTATCTATGATTGCTATCGATAATATGGCCGTTAACCTCATGAATAGCAGCGGAAAATTCAGAAAGAAACTATTCAAATCCCTAAACGATGATGATGGATTGATCAAAGAAATACTCCTACAAGGATGAACATACTAGTACTCACAGACCATAAAGGACATACGGTCAACAACTCAGTATATCGGATTGTGCAAGAGGTCGCTAAGCACCAGGCGCAGGCAACGGTATCTGTCGCAAGCAGATCTGATGATCGAAATACAGACTTTTTTAGTAACCAATCTACAGATATATTTGCTGCGAGTGTTGACAGTAATTTTAGCTATGAGTCGGCTCAAATAGCATTTGATAGTGCAGTGGCCACATCACTAGATCAGTATGATATAATCTTCTTGAGATTGCCTCGTCCTATAGGTGATGGTTTTTTCTCATTTCTTAAAAACAACTTCGATGAAAATCGGATTGTCAATAGACCTTCAGGTATAGAGAATACGAGCAATAAATCATTCTTGACCAAGCTAGATAAGTATGTAGTACCGATGGCACTATGTGAAGATTTTGCTCAGATACAAGCGTTCGTCGATAAGTATGATTGTGTCCTTAAACCACTAGAAGAGTATGGAGGTAAGGGAATTATCAAAATACAGAATGCTAGGGTACAGCTCGATGATATGGATATGAGTATGGCAGAATTTGCAGCTTATTATAAGCAAAATAAGATGCCATACTTAGCAATGAAGTTTTTAAAGAATGTCCAAAATGGCGACAAGCGTATCGTCGTGGTCAATGGCCACATACTAGCCTCATCTCTACGGATGCCTGGTCCTGGGCAGTGGCTATGCAATGTAGCGCAAGGTGGTACGGATGTACCAACAGAGCCGACCGCTAGAGAGATAGAAATGGTAAAATATCTCAATCCAATACTTCTACGTGAAGGGATATTTTATTACGGACTAGATACACTAGAGGATGACAACGGAGATCGAGTTATCTCAGAGGTCAATACATTGAGCATAGGCGGTATTGCGCCTGCAGAAAAGAGAGATGGGATGCAACTGAGCGGCATATTTGCCGACGAATTTATTTCTTATTGTAAAAACATAACACAGTGATAGAGACTACGAATATCGAGGTTTTTGATATAAATGATACACC
>CALDEO010000102.1 GCA_937942465.1 uncultured Saprospiraceae bacterium | reverse complement strand
CATATCTATCGACCTCAGCGAGGTCGCACTATATCACTTATAATTAGGTCATCGGTATCGTCACTACCTACGGAGAGCATAGATTGCGATCCCTGCAGCCATAGCTACATTCATGGAGCTGTTATTCCCATACATGGGTATATGTACCGACTGAGTGCAATGCTTGAGTATGTCTTTGTCTATACCTGCCCGTTCATTGCCTAGTACTATTATGATGGGGTGATCATCCACAGGTATTGTATCGATAGCTATACTTGTGTCGGTCCATTCCAAGGCAACGAGTTGTTGATCTGTGATGGATAGAATCTCATCTATATTTTGGTGTATTGAGTATTTAATATGATTGGAGCAAGACCTTGATTTTCGTTCGATTACGTTCCATTTGAAGGTGTCATCATCTGTCAATATATAGATATGTTCTACTCGGAATGCATCGGCTAATCTAAAAATATGAGCGATATTATCTTCTGATCTAAAATGATCCAATATAATTGATATTCGCTTACTAGTGCTAGTCAAGGCTTGTTTAGCTATCTTTATCTCTTCAAAATTCAAAGCTTTCATAATGCTGCAAAAGTACGATTATATAATAGTTGGTCAGGGAATTATAGGTACTATCTTATCTTTAAAGTTATTACACTTAGGTAAGAAAGTACTGGTTATTGATAATCATCATCATGAAGCGTCTAGCAAAATTGCCGCAGGTATTATCAATCCGATCACTGGTAGAAACTATGTGAAATCTTGGAAAATAGAAGAGCTTGTACTTGAAGCGTTATCGACCTACGATGCATTGTCAGCAATATTAGGAAAGACCTACTTGATCGATCGAGAGGTGATACGGGTATTACATACTCCCAAGGAAGAAAATGCTTGGATGCAACGTACGGGAGATGAGAGTTATGTCCCATACATGAGTAGTGAGATAGATGCAGCTTACGCAAATAAGGGACTAAAATCAACGGGTACATACGGTACGATCAAGCAAGGCTATCAGCTTCGTATTGCTGACCTAGTAGTCGACTGGAGAGAATATCTAAAAAGTAAAGAATGCTTCTTAGAGGAGAAGTTAGATCATACGGCATTGTCTGTAGCAGATAAGGTGACGTATAAAGACTACACTGCTGATAAGATCGTATTCTGCGAAGGGTTTGCCGTAAGGGAAAATCCATTGTTTAGCTATTTACCATTCGATCCGGTCAAAGGGCAAGTACTTATTATAAATGCACCAAATCTAAAGCTGAATGATAATTATCGAGATAAGATATTTGTAACTCCTTTGGGCAATGATGAGTATTGGATTGGCTCAGGCTACAATAAGATGTTCACAGATGTAGAGACTACAGAAAAAGAACGTGAACGTTTGATATCTGTTTTGGCTGGTATTATTGATTGTGAGTATACGATTGTTAGACATATTGCAGGTATCCGTCCAGCTACCAAAACTAGAAAACCATTAGTAGGGCAACATCAAGAATATAACAACGTATACGTATGCAATGGTATGGGTGCAAAGGGTTCTTCTCTAGGTCCTTTTTTCGTTAAAGAATTAATTGGGTTTATAGAAAATGGGACTCCATTAACGGAGGAAGTTGATATTAGAAAATATGATATTGAGTAATTTAACTTTTATAAAAATCTTAAAATTTCACTTGGAATAGTTTAAAAATATCAAGCGTAATCTGGTAGATTACAGTTTTTTATGTACAGAATTAAATAATATATATTATTTATCCATTCTTAGCTAGGTAGTCACATAGTTAATCTTATTTTTGCTAGATAATATAAGTACGGAGACTTATAGAAGGCCTATTTTATATTAGAGACGAACTGATAGATAACCTAACTCAACCTGCTAGAATGAAGAACTCAATTCTTTTAATTCCTATTTATGCCCTGTGCATACTCATGTCATTTTCTATGTCGGCACAATGTCCTACAGTTGATAATGCAGCATGTGTTATGTCTGCTGGCCAGTATGACAATGTCGTCATTGGAGAAGTTTCTGGCGATGCCGGACAATCTGATGGATGTAACGATGGTATGGTCGAGATACTGGGACCTCCGGGTACAGTGATTGGTTGTATGGTAGCTACTAACTCTGAGTGGGCTGTGCTTATTCCTCCAGGTACGATGATACCAGCTTCAGGAGTTTTCTTGATTGGTTGCTCTAATGACCCAACAGGTTCTTGTGGAGTCGGTGGTAGTTTTGGAGATAATGGACTAGTTGGTAATACTGCAGTTGGCGGTGGTGGCAATGCGGGTGATTTCAATGCTGGTTTATTAACGGATATTTTAAGTGATCCATTATTGGCATTTGATGTTTGTGATCCAGCCAATGCTTCTAGATATTGGCCAGCTGCATCAGGATTTACAATAGACAACAGTTCAGCGACTGACGGAGACCAAGTTATGGTGTTTTTACCAGACGGTTCGGCGCATGATGGTATATACTGGGGTACAACCAATACAACTACTGGTGGACAGACAACCGTAGGTGGTGCATCAGGTAATGCTGATCACGTAACAATACAAATAGCAGGACAGTCTTACACTTTAGGTGATAACGATATGGATGGTATTGTCAACAATATCTTCGGATCTGTTGCCATGGGTAGAGGAGATAATGGCAATGCAACTGGGGTTCAGATACTACCTACAGATGATGCATGTCCATGTAATACGACTGCTGCTCCAGGTACATTTACAATGCCTTCATTGAGTGATACAGATTTTTGGTTTGATATGAATCCTAACTCTTCAACATTTGTAGGATGTAACTCATCTTACGCAAGAGCAGGTACCAATGCAGGATCTAATGGGAGTCCATCACATACTGATGGTGAGATCACAAGTACGACACAAGATGCCAATGGGCAGAATCTAGATAATGGTGGTGGTGTAGCTACAGGTACTACTGGAGACGCATGGACTCCAGGTGCATATACACCTTCATCATGTGGAGATCAAGCAGCACTAGCCGCAGAGTGGGGATATACTGATCATCCTACACCAGGTCAAGCCAATAATGACCCAGCATTTGTATTCTATGCAGATGCTACTTCTTTTTGTACAACTACAACTCCTGTGACTTTCACAGTTGAGATATATAACTATCAGAATGTTTCATCAGGTACGGTATCTGGTATGCCTCCAGCGTCAAGTACGCAGACAGGCTCATATGTATTCAACCCAATAACAGGATCTAATGATGCTTGGGCTACATATGTTGTAGCAGGGGAGACTACTACAATGACATATACGGTCGCTTCTTTTCCAGCAGCAGGTAGTTATACATTCGGTTTAGTATGGGATGATTATACCAACTGTTGTGGTACTCAAGGTGAGCCACATGCTCAGAGCAACCCTAATGAATGTTATGAAACAGAATTATTTACAATAACAGTGGTAGAGCCAATGGCAGCTACTCAGTTAACTATAGATTGTGATGCTGGTGATTCTCCAGCAGGAGCAGTTAATGTTGCCCCGTTTATTACAGGCGGTGACGACTTGATGTTTGAGTTATTCGATATAGCAGCTGGTAGCCCTGGAGTATCCATTGCAGGACCTCAAGAGTCTGGTGCATTCTTATTGAATACTTCTGCAACAATGGGTGACTACGAAGTAGTCGTGACTGATGGCAGTGGTTGTTCAGCACCATTAACATTAACAATACTTGACAACTGTGAGTTGCCTCCAGTATGTCCAGAAAATTTTGTTGTAACAATAGATGGTGTCGCAGGACCTGTAGATACCTGTCCAGAAACAGATATAACATTATGTTTTGATGGTGATCAATTACCTCCAGGTGGTACAGTTACTTGGCAAGTATCTAGTGATGCTGGTACTTCATTTACAACGGTAGAGACATTCCCAATACCAGAACCTGTTGCACCTACTGCCTCTGATTGTAGTACATTAGTAGCAGGTGATATTGCATTTACTTGGATGACTAATGACAATTCACCAGAGTCCTTTTGTTTTGTAACAATGGTTAATATCGCAAGTGCTACAGCCATCAATTTTACAGATGCAAGTTATGGTACAAGTAATGCTACAGGATTTAATACTGGAGAAAGCGGCTTAGTCACATGGACTGCGCCTGCAGCTGATGTGCCAGCAGGTACTCAGATATGTATAACAAGTGGTGGAGCAATGGTCTCAGGTCCAGGTGCAGCTACAGGTGGAGGTATAGCCTTCAATAATGGTGGTGATCAAGTATTCGGTATGTGTGGAGATCCAGCAGGTGCTATGGCACAGTGGGGACTTCTTGCAGGTTTAAATAATAATGCAAATATTTGGGCCGCAGGTGGTTCAAATTCTGAAACTTCTGCTTTACCTCCAGGTTTAGTAGATGGTGTATCTGCTGTAGCAGTAGGTACAGGTGGAGTAGGTAGTGAGTCTGATGATCCATCATTTGCTTGTGCTACCAACCCATCAGGTACAGGAGCTGCAGTTGCTGCAATAATTAATACAGCGGCTAACTGGAATACGGGTAGCGGAAATGCAATGCCAACGGCTTGTGTATATACGATCACAGATGCCAGCACTGGTGGTGGTGGATCTGGTGGTTACGATTCGACTCCAGCTAATATGGAGTTCTGTACTAACTATACTGTGTCTGCAGATTCTTGCCCAAGTGCAAGCTTTAGTTTTCAAGCAATCGTAGATCCTTTTGATGCTGCCAATTGTCCAGTAGGTGCTCCCGATGAAGCAGATGCAACGACTGAGGTATTAGTAGCTAATATATCTTGCCCTGATGCAAGTATCACAGGATCATTTGATGTATGTCTTGCAGACATGGCTGCGATTGCAATCCCAGTAACAATTACAGGAGGTACAGGACCTAATTATACTGTAGAGTATGCCATTGATGGTGTTGCTCAACCTACCGTATCTATAGCAAGTGGCGGTACTATTATGATTACTGGCCCGACAGCAGGAGAAATAAAAGTGAGCCTATTATCTATAACAGATGAAGGAGGCGCTTTATGTAGCGGTAATACTGCTACTGACGAGGTTTGTGTTAACATTAGACCTACAGCAGATATTATAATATCAGGATCTACGCAACCATCATCATGTGCTCCATGTGATGGTACTTTAGTTTTTGATTTTGGAGCAACATCTTCAACAAATTCATACGATATTGATTTTACTATTAATGGAACATTAAATTCTATCAGTAGTGTTGCTTTACCATTTACAGTCACGGACTTGTGTCCTGGTTCATATGATATTGTAGGAGCTACTGATGACTCAGGTTGTGCTGCAACCATTGCATCTAATGTTCAAGTCTTAGCTCAACCGACGGGTACTCCACTGGCTGTCAATGTACAACCAGCTGCTGTATGTAATGATGGTACGCAGAGCATAGACTTAACAACAATCGATATGACGCCAGCTTACAGTGCTGCGACTCATAGTTTTTATTCAACAGACCCTAATTCTGTACCGGCGGCATTCTTATCTACAATAGAATTGTCATCGACTACAGTAAGTAATATAACAATGGATCAGATCGTATTCGTTCTGTTTACAGATCCTAACGGTTGTGAATCTACAGCTGAAATTAATATAGTAGCATCAGCGGCATTATGTTCATCTTGCCCCGCTATTGGATCTCTAGCCGACCCAGCCAATATTTGTGCTGGAATGACTTTTGATTTGAATGCTTCAGGATTAGCCATGATGTCTATGGCTGATAATGGTGAGGCAGATTTGGGTGTTGATTTTGTTCATTTCGGAACAAATAACCCATTACCAGCGGATGTTTATGTAGGAGGTACAAGCCTAGGTGTAGTAGCGAATGCTGCATTAACGGGAGCTGATCCAAATCAGATGGCCTCATTAGTAGGAGTGGGTAGTGCTTTAGCACCAGGCACATACCAGATTTGTGCAATACTGTCTCCGACACCGACTATGGTTGATTGTCAGTCAAGCTCATGTATCGAACTATTAGTATCTCCTTTATCGACGGCACCGATTACTTCTGATCTGACATATTGCTTGAATGCAACAACAGCTCAATTAACAGCTTTTACAATAGAAGGTACACTTACATGGTACACTAGCGATCCAAGTGTAGGTAGCCCTACAGGTTCTAATGTGGCTCCAACGCCAGATTCTAGTGTCGCGGGTGTTACAACATATTATGTTACTAATAACAGTAATGGATGTGAAAGTCTACCTGCAACAATAGATGTTACAATAAGAGAAATCTCTAATGTAACTGCTACTCCATCTTGTGTGACGAGTACGAGTTATGATTTGGAGGTTTGCTTTACAGCATTAAGCCCTGGTATGACAGGAATGTTTAATGTAGACATCAATGGTGTAGTAAGTACGCATGCCTATGTAGGTAATGAAGGTGCTGCAACTGATGAATACTGTGTTACCATCACAATGGCTGGAGATCCTAGCGATATGGAAACAGCTGTACCAGTAACGATTACTGATGCAGACGATACAGACGAACAAATGACCACTTTGGTAGATCAAATATTAGCATCGACAAGTTTTGAAAACGGTGTTGAAGCAGGTCAATATATGGATATCCAAGATGGAACTACAGATCATGACCTTGTCAATAATGTAGGGCAATCAGAAGTAGATTTCACAACGGATGGTGTGGAGATGGGAGTCGATGCGACATTCCTTACCACTGGGAGTACTGCAGGATTATCTGATGGCGACTTTGTTGGATTTACAACTTTTGCTGGTACTGTAGGAGCATTTACAGATGGTGTTCAAGGATATCAGTTAAGTGATACAGACGGTACAGTTGTACTTACATTTGATGCAGTAGATGTGTCTACTTGTACACAGGTTGACTTTAGTATGGATTTATTCGTTGCATCTACTGGTTGGGAAACTGCGGATGCTATAATAATCGAATTACAATATAATGATGGTACAAGTACTTCTATATTAAATACCTCAGGTATGGATATAGATAATCTAGGTCTTGAAGGTAGTTGGATGAGTATGACCGCTGCGATCAGCGGAGTTAGTACAGCTACATTAGTAGTTTCATTTACATCTAACTCAGGTGCAGAGGCTATTTTCTTAGATAATGTTTCTTTCGCTGGTACTGGTTGTAGTACAGGAGGTACTTCACCGGTTATGTGCTCAGCAGCTGGCATGTATGATGAACCAACTTGTTTTGTTTGTCCTACAATTGGAGCTATTGCTACGATTGCTGATATATGTCAAGGCGAGAGCTTTGATTTGAATGCTAGCGCTTTAGACAATCTTGCTTTATTAGATAATTTAGAA
>CALDEO010000101.1 GCA_937942465.1 uncultured Saprospiraceae bacterium | reverse complement strand
GTCTGTACTTGTATCGTGTATCCAATAAATGATAAGATGGCAGCACAGAACCCCATCAATACAGCAAAGTGACCTATTTTACCCCAGATTAAATGTTCACCTACGTATTGTACTTCTTCCATTCTAGTATGTGGTTATGGTTTGGTTGTTGTAGGATCCAGATTTAAAACATAAAAATCATTCTCCCTTACTATCTGTCTAATCTAAAAAATGAAGCATTTAAAATCTGCCCCAAAATATCTAACTCTAATATCTAAAACCTAAGAGCTTAACATCTAACATAGCGAATCTAATGTCTAACATCTAAAAGTCTATAATCTAATACAACGAATCTAATGTCTAACATCTAAACATCTAAAATCTAAACTATTGCTGTTGTCGCCAAAGCAGCTCTAAGTACTGAGTACTAAATACTAAGTACTAAACTAGGATGTCCTCAAATTCAACTCTTCATCTGTATATTTAGATGGGCACTTCGTCAAGATATCAGAAGCGACAAACTCTCCATCTGGATTGAATGTCCCTGTAACAACTACAGACTCTGATCGCTCAAAATCCATAGGTTTAGGTTGACGAGATACTACGATGCTTTCGACACCCGCATTATCTTTCATTGTAAAACTAAAGAAATTAGGATCTATTTGAGGATCGTAAATGATTTCTTTATCCTTTGATAATTCTCCAATAACTTTTACCTGGCTATTGGCTTTAGATGCATCATCAAAGTTAGCATATGAACTAACATCGCCTGTTGCACTGATCAGAATACCCACAGCAATAACAATCATTGCAATAGCTACTAAATACATCTTTTTCATCTTCAAGAATTTTGCTCAAAAATACGATTATTTAACTTAAAGGCACGATCGCAAGCATTTGTTTAGATATTGTCTAAATAAGTTGATTTGTGTTAAGGATATGGAGTGGTGAGTTGCAGGTTATGCTTTGCATTGTTAGCTGCTGGGTCATGCTAATAATGAAATCTACATTGAGTGATAATACAAGTGAATTCACCTTCAGGGCTTTCTGTGATTTTATAAATAATACGATGCTCATTATTAATTCTTCTGGAATAATAACCTGAGAATTCGTATTTCAACGCCTCAGGTTTACCTAAGCCTTCAAAAGGTGTTTTTTTTATTGATTCGATCAGAGATTTAATTTTTCTAACCGTTTTGAGATCATTTTCAATAAAAAAGACCAAACCCTTCCATCCCGTTTTTGTAAAAACTATATTCATCTATAAG
The DNA here is from genome assembly GCA_937942465.1 of uncultured Saprospiraceae bacterium. Taxonomy (GTDB): domain Bacteria; phylum Bacteroidota; class Bacteroidia; order Chitinophagales; family Saprospiraceae; genus JAHDGW01. Next base: position 4,440 of record CALDEO010000101.1, on the reverse strand, counting down.
CTATCAAGGTCTACAGTTATGAATTCACCCCTTTCAGCTTCCGATATACCTTCTAATATACTTGCCTTATTATTGGCTGAACTCATAAGGTACTCAGTTTCTTTGATTGAATTGTATTCTTTGATAGACATGATCACTACTGCATCCTCTTCTTTGTTGTTACGAGGTACTACGATTACCTCTGAATTTTGGCTAACTTGGTCCAGGTATGATTTGAGGTTTGTTCTTAAATTAGAAACTGTGATCGCTTTCATATGATGTCATTTGTACGTTGTAACGTACGATATTTTAATTTAATTTCTTAAATCTCAATTATTTCTCGCAAACATCGTAAATACTTATCGATTTATATTTCTGCTTTTACCATTGATACTTAACAATTACAACTTTTTGGGGTACTATTAACCATCATCACCCATACTTAATTTTAAACACCAGTACAATGGCTGCGAGAGTTCCGGTAATAGCATTAGCAAATATTATAGGCCAGTTGCCTATGCATACGCCATAGGTAAACCACAGTAGGATCCCAATAAAGAAGAGACTGTACATCAGGAGTGAAATATCCTTTACCGACTTAGTCTTCCATACTTGCCACACTTGTGGTATGAATGATATTGTAGTCAAGAATGCCGCCAGATATCCTATAAGTTCAATTATATTCGCATCCATGCGTCTACATCAACTTATCTAGAAACATCATTAAGTTTTTTTCAAGAGTAGAATACTCACCATCTGCTTCAAATAGTTTTCGCATCATATCCATGAGTTCTTCGCGTCTAGCTACTGTTGGGTAATGAAGACCTTTGTAGTCAATGATCGTTTGTAATCTAGCAAAATCTGATTGCTCCTCGAATACCTGATTTACTTTTTCGAAAGTATCTTTTGATACTCTAGACATGATCATCTCTCGCTCATCTTCAGTGAACTCAAGATCTGCATTGGCAGCATATAAAAGTAAGAAAGTCGAAAACTCCTCAAAGTTGAATGTTAGTTCTTGTGGCATGTTCTATTGGTTTTATCAACGCTAAATTACGGAAAGTTTTTTTCCTACTTTAATGAATGCTGCAATAGCTTTGTCTAAGTGATGTTGCTCATGAGCAGCTGATACCTGTACACGTATTCTAGCTTTGTCTTTAGGTACTACCGGATAGTAAAATCCGATCACATAGATACCTTCTAGCAATAGTTCCTCTGCAAACTGCTGAGAGAGTGGTGCATCATATAACATGACAGGCACAATAGGATGTGTACCTTCTACGATGTCAAATCCAGCTTCGTTCATTTTTTGTCTAAAATAATTTGCATTATTTTGGATTTTAGTGATCAAGCTCGTATCGTTTTCTAGTATATCCAATACCTTGATACTACCACCTACAATACTCGGTGCCAGCGTATTACTGAATAAGTAAGGTCTACTTTTTTGTCGCAGCATAGCCACGATTTCTTTCTTGGCTGCGGTAAATCCACCAGAGGCACCTCCCAGTGCTTTGCCGAATGTACCCGTGATAATGTCAACTCTACCCATCACATCACAATGCTCGGCAGTACCCTTGCCATGAGCACCCGTAAATCCCGTTGAGTGGCAGTCATCCACCATCACCATAGCACCATATTTATCAGCGAGATCGCATACTCCTGCAAGATTGGCTATGATACCATCCATTGAGAATACACCATCTGTAGCGATCATTATTCGTCTTGCTCCTTTCTCTTTTGCTTCTTTAAGTTTAACCTCTAGGTCAGCCATGTCATTGTTGGCATATCTATATCGTTGTGCTTTACATAGTCTGATGCCGTCGATAATACTTGCGTGATTGAGACTGTCAGAGATGATTGCATCTTCTTTATTGAGTAATGGCTCAAATAGTCCACCATTAGCATCAAATGCTGCTGCATACAATATCGCATCTTCAGTACCTACAAACGCTGCAATACGTTGCTCTAGCTCCTTGTGTATATCTTGAGTACCACAGATAAATCGTACAGAAGACATGCCATATCCATGACTGTCAATGGTCTCTTTTGCTGCTGCAATTACATCAGGATGAGATGATAAACCTAGATAGTTGTTGGCACAGAAGTTAACAACATCAAGGCCGGCTGATGTAGATATATCAGCAGCTTGCGGTGTTGTTATTATTCGTTCTTCTTTATATAGACCCTGTGCTCTTAACTCATCAAGCTCTATCTGTATGTCGTTTGCTATATTTCCTATCATTATATTAGGCTTTGTATTTTTTTGAAATTTCTTCTGTCATTACTTTTACCATTTCTGGTAGACCGTAGTCATGTGACCACTGCCATTCATCTCTTGCTCTCTGATCATCGATTGATTCTGTCCAGCTAGAGGCAATTTCCTGTCTAAAGTCAGGCTTGTATGTTACTGCAAGTTCAGGTATGTATTTTTTTATTTCGGTGAATAGCTCCTCAGGAGAGAAACTCATTGCACTTAAGTTATATCCGATCCGTGTTTTTACTTTTTCGGCGGGAGCCTCCATTAGTTCTATGGTGGCTCGTATCGCATCATCAATATACATCATTGGGAGTCTTGTATCTTTCTCCAAGAAGCATTCATATTTATTGTGTTGGATCGCTTCATGGAAAACCTCTACTGCATAATCAGTAGTGCCACCTGCTGGGATCGACTGGTGACTAATAATACCGGGGTATCGAATACTTCGTACATCTACGCCAAATTTATTATGATAGTAGTTGCACCACAACTCTCCTGACGTTTTGCTCATACCATACACAGTCTCAGGCTGTAATGCCGTGTCTTGTGGTGTATCTACTCGTGGAGTCGTTGTACCGAATACAGCAATCGTACTTGGGAAAAACACTTTGTCAAGCGGAGTATCTTTAGCTAGATCCAATATAGACAGTAAGCCATTAAGGTTGATATTCCAAGTTTTTATTGGGTTCCACTCACCACTAGCTGATAATATTGCAGCTAGGTGATACACTTCAGTAATCTTATGATCGGTTATGACTTCTTGCAATCTCATAGTATTGAGAATATCTAAAAAGACAAAGGGTCCTAATGTTACTTTTGGTTTAGTGATATCACTTGTGATGACATTATCAGTTCCATAACGTGCTCTTAGATTTTGAGCAAGTACTTGACCTATCTGGCCATTAGCACCTGTTATTAGTACCTTTCGAGGGTTGTTATTTGTGGCGTTACTCATTAGTCTATCGTTTGATTTTTGATACGATATTCGCTTGACGGCAAAGATAGTTTTTTGTAACTCTTTTTATGTGCTATTTTGTGTCGGGAAATGCAGGTAAGTCAATAATAAATTTGTAGTCTCCGAGTTCAAAGTCAATCTCACATGCATAAGATTCTTTCCCATTGGATACCATGAGGTAGGGAGCATTGATCGTAAGGTTGTATCTCGCTATCTGATCTAGTGTATTTTGATTGACGGGCACCTTATGTGACTTGCATTCGACAAGTAAGAATGGCTCGATATTACGGTTGTACACTACAATGTCATATCGTCGTATCGAATCTAATATTTTGATCTGTCGCTCAACTTGTATGAAATTGATAGGGTATTGTAACTCTTGTATCAGATATTGGACAATACATTGTCTAATAAGCTCCTCTGGCAGCAGTTGTATCTCCTTCTTACGAATAGGATCTTTGACATAGGTGATGCCATCTCTGACAACCGTGTCGAGATCTTTATGATATTGTAATAATTGAATGTCGAGCATTATTGCAAGTATAATAATTATACCTGTGCTTCCTGTTCTTCAGTAGTTTTAACTTGAGGAATACTAGAAGTTTTTTGATCATTCTTACCTTCAGTCCATCTATTAATAACAATGATACCAGCTGCTTTGAGTTGGTTTAGTATTTTCAATTGCCATTTGTAATAAGCGCCATCTTCTGTGCTCAAGACACCATCTTGAATCAAAAGGTATTGCTTTTTATCAGATGCTAGTAGTGCCTCAGTAACTTTATGAGCAAGTTGATCATCGTCTTGTTGACGCATACCTTGCCACTCTTTAGAGCTGATAAATTGTTGTATCTGATAGTCACTAGCAAAAGCGATAATACTACTATTTCTAGATTGGAATACTTTGGGTTTGTTATTGAATGAAAATAATTGTTTTGTCAGTTTTTTACAAGCAATAAGTTTATCATTAGATGACATGTCGCTTAACTCTTGTGTTACATTAACTAAGCACCCTGTAAGCTTGAAAGTAATACTCTCATCTGCAAATGGACTGAGTTGTGGGTATTCGTTTAAGTTCTGACTGTAAGCACTTAGAAGGGTAGTATTGGTTGCAATTTGCTCTACTTGTAGTAGATCTAAGTCTTTGATTTCTTCAGGATCTTCAATAAATAAGCTGTGGCAAATATTACTTTTTTTGTATCGCAACTCGCTGTACGCTTTGGCATCAATGATAACGATAGGAAACATGGTT
>CALDEO010000100.1 GCA_937942465.1 uncultured Saprospiraceae bacterium | reverse complement strand
CTGCTTTATTTGATTTTCGGCTTGACCGTACACCACTCACTATAAATGATCGGATACCTTTCTCTCGGGTATATGCTTCTACGATGATACTACTTTCCCCATACTTAAGAGTTCGGAATATGATAGCGGTGGATTTGTAAGTAGCCATATTATTAAGAGTGGCAAAGTGTAACTGGTAGAATGAAAAAAAGAAGTTTCAACTGCAATCTCTGCAATTAAAACCTCTTGTCATTTGTATAAACAACACCCAGTTGTTTAATGAAAGCAAGAGCCATCTATCCGTAAAGATACATTTAGATTTTTAATATATTTAATTTATTACAACTACTCCAACTTATAGTGTTAGTAGAGCCTGTTTTATAGGTAAGTTGAAGTGTATTGTTTTTCTTTTTGTATTAAAACTCCCAACCTTCGATCGGTGTTTGAGGATAAGCTTTTTTGGTAGCTATTCGCTGCATCTGTCTCTTGTGTATGAGCAATGCGAGCCCTTTGTGTGGTGCAAGTGTTGATTGTATAGCAAGTGCAGATTGGATATCGTGGGCCGCTATGTCTAGTCTGTATAGATAGCTCATCAGTAACTCTATATCTCGCTCCATGAAGTCCTGTACTCGCTCCTCTATAACTTTTAAAAATTGCTCTTCAGATATCTCATCTACTCGATCAAGACCTAAGTCTTCGTCTATGTTTTCCATTTGGTTTGGGTTTTTATGACCTCACGGTTATTTGTTTAAAAACGCTAATATCTCGTCTACGTATACACGATCATTGGATAATCTTGGTATTTTATTTTGAGCCCCGACTTTACCTTTGGCCTTGAGCCATTCATTGAATGTTCCCCTTGGTAATTCTTTGATGTGTAGTTGCTTTAGGGCTATGTTTTTCTGACGCTTGGCTTCGTAGTCACCATTGAGTTGTTGTAAGCAGAGATCTAGCTTTTCGCAAAATAACTCTATATCATCAGGAGATTTTTCAAACTCGATCAACCATTGGTGACCACCACTTTCTTTATCGTCAAAGTAAATGGGAGCTACGGTATAGTCCAGCACATTGGCACCTTGCTCTTGACATATAGTAGCGATCGCTTGATCTGTATTGGAGACCATTACCTCCTCGCCAAATGCATTTATAAATTGCTTGGTCCTACCGGTGATTTCAATTCTAAACGGAGCAGTCGATACAAATTGTACAGTGTCCCCAGGCATATACCGCCAGAGTCCGCATGAGCTAGTCACTACGATCGCATAGTTGACCCCTTGACTGACCTCCCATATGGGTAGCGCATTAGGGTGGTCCTTAGTGAGTTCGGTGACGGGAATAAACTCATAAAAAATATCATTATCCAATAACAACATGATACCTCTAGCCCCAAACTCGTCCTGCAAACCAAAGTAGCCTTCAGAAGCATTATACACCTCCATATAGTTAAAGTCATCAGATGGGAAGTATCGAGCAAATTGCTTTTTGTATGGTTTAAATCCTACTCCACCATGCATGTATAGTGCAGCATCAGGCCATACCTCTAGGATGTTGTCTTTTCCAGTTTTCTCTAATATTTTGTTGAATAATACAATAGACCAGGTAGGCACACCTGCTAGCATTACAACATTTTCTTTAAGACAAATATCGATAATACGATCTATCTTGGTATCCATATCCGGTAGCAATGCTGTCTCGAAATCAGGCGTATAAAATGGCCTTCCTATCTTAGGCATATGGTGCAATAGTATGGCAGATACGTCCCCTACAATTGTCTTGTTATGAGGAGTGAACCGTTGCAAAGATCCACCCATGATAAGGCTTTTCTCAGCAAACATACGAGCATCGGGCTTTTGGTGATATACCATACTCATGGCATCCCAAGCTGCTGCGATGTGACATTGGTATAAGTTCTGCTTTGTAATAGGTATAAATTTACTTTTACTACCCGTTGTACCCGATGACTTAGCAAACCAGTTGATGGTGCCAGGCCATAGAATATCTCCTTCGCCGTGCATCATCCGGTCGATATAGGGCTCTATATCTTCATATTGGATGATTGGGACTTGAGCTTTAAAGTCGTTATAGTTTTCGATACTTGCGTACCCGTACATTTTGCCATACGCTGTGTTTTTAGCTTTGGCAATGTGTTCTTTAAGTAAGGATTTTTGTAATTGATCTGGTCGCTCTGTCATTTGTACTATACGGTCGTACCTCTTGGAGAGGTAGTATTTGACCGCCATATTGATAGTACTATTGAGCATGCATTTAGATTGTAATGAAAAGATAGATAATCTTATTTGTAGTTGTTGTTATTTGAAAGTAAAACTAATATGAAAGCACAGTGCCAAGCCATCTAAGTATTACAGATAGTGTTGTCCAATTAGTATCCATTGCGTTTGATTTTATTTAGTTCTTCGATGCATGATCGAGGATCTACGGTAGATGATTAAACCACTCGTGAACCTATTGTTGTGTACAAGGTATATGGGTTTGGTTAATTAGATATTGATCGTAACTAAAGTAGCAAGCTATCTTAAAGTACAGTTATGAAGGGGTGATACCACACTAGTAAGTCATACCATTTAACATCCATAATACCCCATAGCTAAATGTATATTTTCACAATTACAGCGTTAGAAATACTCATCATAGCTACGGCTATGATTGCGCTTTCTGCCTTGTACTTGCAAAAATATCCTAATTTATCTAATGGTACATTTTGAATGTTAAACGGTATTAGAAGGTCATTTAATAATAAGGGCTGAAAATAAATTCAATTAATTGTGATTCGATAGGATTCATT
>CALDEO010000099.1 GCA_937942465.1 uncultured Saprospiraceae bacterium | reverse complement strand
ATCGGTGTACCTCTATGGTCTATACAGAACTGTTCTACAAGCGATCGCTCGGCACGATCAGATAGAGCACAGTATACTTTTTTGTGGACTCGATCTAGGATGAGACTACCAGTACCTTCCAGAAACATATTGTCATGCTCCGATAGGGTATAGTCAACAATCTTAGTTATTTGAAAACCCTGATTTTTTAAAAACAGAAGGGTCATATGATTTCGCTCTCGACGTCTGTTCTCTGCAAACATTGGGTACAAGCATACCTGACCATCTTTGTGAAATGAAACCCAGTTGTTAGGAAATATAGAGTCTGGAGTATCTTCGTTACTATCATTTACAACAAGGACATTTACGCCTTTTTCTCTTAGGACATTCGTGAATGTATCAAACTCCATCTGCGCATTGATATTGATCGCATTTTCGTTTTCGTCGATATCTTCTTGAAAGTAATTATTGACTGCGGTCTCTTCATTCATTCTGAATTGCACCGGGCGGATCATTAGGATAGTATCAGTTACTTGGCTCAATATATTATTTTTTTAATCTCTTATTAATGGTAACGTAGAGCAACGAAGGAGACCCTCTTGCTTAGCGATCTCTGCATATGGTATTTCTTCGACGGTGATGCCTTGTGCTCTCAACCAATCATTCAATCTTGTAAAGTTTTTCTCAGATACAATTACATCAGGAGCAATAGAAAATATGTTACTATTCATATCATACATCTCTTGTTTAGTGATTTCGAATACATTTTCTTTTCCAAAGAAATTGACGAGCCAGTCGTACTGTTCCTTGATCAAAAATCCATTTTTATGTAGTATTGCTTTGCCATTACCTACAGGTTGAAAACAACAATCCAAGTGCAATGCATTCTCTTTTGCTTCCGTATTAGACTTTCTTAATTCAAACGACACTACCGTTTTATTAGGAAATTGCTCAGTCAAGAATGCCACTGCAGCAGCATTAGTCCTTGCAGTGATATAGTCTGAGTAGTCATCCTGTGTATATGTTCCCACAAATAAGTGATCTTTCCACACCATCACATCACCACCTTCGACATGTACCTCCTCTGGTGGAGCGATGATATGCGCATGATCTACTTGATCTAATACAAACTGGATGGCCTGTAATTCCTCTTCTCTTTCTGGTAAAATATTTGATAATACGATCTGATCTCCTATTACAAATGCGATATCTCTAGTAAATATTTGATTGCATTCTGGTATGATTTCAGGTCTGTAGACTTTGACATTATGCTTTAGTAGCACTTTTTCAAATGCTGCCATTTCATTCATCATATCCTCTTTTATAGGATAAGTTCCTGCTAGGATATGTTCCTTTGATTTGGGATCATATGATTCTTCTACAGTCGGTTGAGGGCCTACACTACTAGCTATGCCTAGTACTACGGCCTTAAGCCTGGAGACTTCATCTTGAATATTTAGTTCTATCATTATATCTATACAGATTTGGCATAAAGATAGATTTATTGAAGGATATTAAATAGTGTAATCCGACTAGTTTGTCGTTTGTTTATTTTTTTTGATACGCATTTCTGCGAATGAAAACGGGATACTTTGTTTTTGGCTAAATTATATTTTGTAGCAATGTGTAATCCCTTGAATTGTACCGAATTAAATTTTCTTTTTAAATTCAGATAAGTTCGTGGCAATCGTTATGTGATTTGCTCCTCCTGCGAGATGATGGTATCCAACACCGTAATCGATGCTAAATTTGCTGATTTTTAATCCAAATCCTAAAGAGAACCCGGCCATACTTCTAAATTCAGATACAGATAGTTCTTTTCTTCTTAGATGGCTGTAGCCTAATCTCAACTTAAGATTTTCTTTCTTACCCAACAAAAACTCTCCAGAAAATACTAAATGACGGAACAAGTTATCGACGTCTTGAGATAGCTTACTAGTTTCCGTCGTCTCACCGAATAGATTGGTCTCTTCTACTTGATTAGGATCATCATATCGGACATTCCACTGTTGTAGTTGTATGCCCGTGATAGAGAACCGTAAGGGTAGATGTGCTAGTTGCTTAGAGACTCCGAGTTGTATATCTAGCGGGAGTGATTGTCTATCGTTACCATATGTGCCCATCTGTACACCTAGACTACGGAAGAGTAGGGTAGTATAGAATTTCGCTTCAGGTTTAGCATAGGTGACAGCTATATCGGTTGCTATTGCTGATGCACTATAACTCTCCAGGTTACCACCCAGAAATTTCAAATTAGCACCTACGTGTATTCGTTCATTTATTTGTTTGCCAGCGCCTACAACTAGCGCATACTCACTACCTGAGAAGCTACCTTGTATATTACCAATATTATCTGCAGCGACAAAGTCGCCATAAGAGGTATATTGTATGCCTGCATGTGCAGTGATCCCTAGTTTGTCAAAGGTTTTCGCAGTATTGAATGCTCCTTGACTGATCCCTGCAAACTGAAAATTATGACTAAAATGAAATTGCCCTGACATATCACTATTGAGTGCAGCAGGATTTAGAAATGCGAGCGATACATCTTTATCTCTCACTGCTATCAATGTACCACCTAGCGCTGTGATTCTTGCAGATGCAGGTGCATTTACAAATTCAAAACTATGCTGTCCTCCGATCACTTGACTGTAGATCGTAGAGCTTATTAAGCAGAGACTTAGTGTTAGTAGTTGTAATGTTGATTTCATGTAGCTCTTATTTAATATCACCTTTTTCGATAGTCCAGATAGATCTGCACATAGCTAAACTATCACACATCATTTTTCTTATTAGTTCACCTTCGGCGTTGTATTCTGATAGCAAGCCATATTCATTATCGCCATTACGGTAGGTACCTTCCCATTGTTTTACTCCAGTATCGTAATACTCTGTGAATGGTCCATTTTCGTTATTATCGGCAAAGGTCACTTTTTCGGCTACGGCTCCATTTGGGTGATACTTTGTTAGTATTCCTTCCATTACATTATCAGAGTAAGTAGCTTCGATCAGAGGTTTTCCAGTATCGAAGTACTCCACGTATGGGCCATTCAAGACTCCTGCCTTATAGATTTCTTTGATTTGTATTTTGTCATTTTCACCATAGATGAGGCGTTCACCCGAGAGATTGCCATCTATATAGTTCTCTTGTATTGCTACTTTACCTTCAGCCGTGTATTGTATAAGTTGACCTTGCTTTAGTTGATCGGCATCAAGAGTATACTTCTTGAATAGTTTACCATCGTCGTCTGTCTCGATGACTTCGTGCATACGAGTACCACAGGCAGCGACGCAGCTGATCATGAGGATAATAAGTACGGATTGTATGTTCATATTAGAAAGTGATAATGATTAACTGATACGATTTATAATCGGCAACACCTTTGATAATAGCTCAATGAATGTATGAATATCCAATCGCAATACGTAGCAATCATCAAGCTATTCCTTGTATTTGTAATACAGATAATATTGAAGCTTTCTCGTCACTATCCGCTGTACTATGGTATAAACGTGGATCCGCTGTTGAGATTGTTAGAAATAAGAATATCAAAAAAAAAGTCCTGCTGTACATGTTGCACAGCAGGACTTTTATAATTTTTATACTTTAAAGTAACCAGATATTACATGTTTACTGCTGATCTAGTATCTTTTATATCACTTGATTTTTTAAGTGCATCCATCAATCTGAATGCTACTTGACTTCTTGCACTCTGGCTTTGAGTCTTTCTTAGTTGCGGTACATTTGTTGCTTCTGGAGCAGCATACTTAGCAAGTGTTTTTACTATGTATACACCAGCATCACCAACAACTGGAGATGATGTTGCATTAGCTTCTTGAGCATGTGCTACAGCGATTACTTTAGGTTCGTTACCTAGTTTTGATCCAGTGGCAGCACCGAATGTTAAGTTCTTCAATGTATCTACGTTTGCATTGTATTGAGATGCAATAGCATTTAAGTCAGTACCAGATATTTTTGCTTTTAAAGCCTCACCTTTAAGTTGGTTTCTTACTTGTGCTTCTACATTAGATCTAGATGATGCTACACTTGGCAACCCTTTAGGTGTGATTTCCTTTAATCCTACAGCAACAAATTTATTGTAGTAGTACAATGCTTTATCTTGGTAAGAGTAGATCTCAGGAGATACGTCACCTGCTGCATTGCTATCGTCAAACAACCACTTGATGATATCTCTACTTACATTACCTCCACCTAGTGGTCCGAATGTGTAGTCACTTGCCTTGAATGCTTGTGAAGATTCTACTTTAAGATCAGACTGACCATCAATAGCAGCTCTTAACGCATCTAATGTTTTATTCTCACTTACAAGATCAGCAACTCTTTGATCCACTGCAGAAACTGTAGCTTCTGTAGGTATGATTGGAGTTCTTACAAATGCAATTTTGTACTTAGGATCTCTGTTAAGGAATTTTCTATCAGCAATATAAATCAAGTGAACTCCAAACTGCGTCTGCACCTTGTAGTATCCACCTTCTTCACCGTAGTAAAAACATGCATCTTTAAATCCAGGAACCATAGCTCCTTGTGCAAAGTATCCGAGTTCACCACCTTTAGCAGCACTACCAGGATCTTGACTATTTGCAGTTGCAACATCGCTAAATTTAGCTCTACCTGACATCAATTCTCTTTTCAGACTATCGATTAAAGTATTAGCAGCTTCTAGTTGACCAGGTATTGCAAGATCTACTGATCTTAATATGTGACTCGCTTTTACACTGTCAGGTACAACCTGTGTATCTGATATTTTGAATGAGTTATAAGCACCAGTCTCTAAGTATGGTCCATATGTATCACCTACATTCATACCTGATATTGCATCAGCTACTGTTGCCGGCAATTCAGATTTAGCATAGTAATAGTTGTTATAGCTTCCTTGGTTAGTCGCAGCATATATAGAATCATTTGCAGCAGCAGCAAGACCAGTTTTGATTGTTGCAGCTTCACCTTTCCAAAATGTTGAATCAGTTTGACTAGCTTCTACATTAAATACAATGTACTCAGCTGTTCTAGTTTCCTCATCTACCATATACTTAGCCTGGTTAGATTTAAGGTAGCTACTTATAGCTGCATCAGTTACATCTACTTCATCATCTCCCATTGCTGTGAATGGTACATTGACGAAAGCAACATCTACATCGATATTGTTATCTCTAAAGTTTTCTTCAACCATCCATGTTGGAGTGTAAAGACCTTTAGCTACGATTGCATTCAATTTATCTTGAAGTGCAGTCTTCTTAATTTGCTTTTCTTGCTCACTCCAGAATAATCTCATTCTAGCGTTATCAAATGTCCCTTCTTCCATTGCTGTTTTGAAAGACATTAGATTTGTTCTATTGATTTGACCAGTTTGTGGGTCACCAAAGTTTTGTCTGATTATTGGACTTAAGTTTGTTCCAAACTGTAATTCCATTAATTCATCCTTAGATACAGCCATACCTAATTTGTCAGCTTCGTTTTGTACGATTGCTTTTTCAGTATAGTAAGACCATACAGCATTATCTATAGCACCTTGATCTGCAGCAGAGTTGCTGTATAGGACAGATTTAGTTGTCTGGAAATCTTGATACTTAATAGAAGTATCTTCTATCTTACCAATGGTAGGTGATGTACCTGCTGAACGTTGGCTACTGCCCATGATATCCATGAGTATGAATGCAACAAGTGCAAATCCTAGTAAAATCAGTACAAACCAAAAGTTTTTTCTTATCGTGCCTATTAGCGCCATGTTGAAATATTATCTAACTTTTATATAATATAAATATCCTCTTT
>CALDEO010000098.1 GCA_937942465.1 uncultured Saprospiraceae bacterium | reverse complement strand
TGTATAATCCTGATGTCAGGCTACTTATATCTATCTGACCATAGGCGATATCTGACTTGTGTACTAGCTTACCCAATACATCATAGATTCTTACTTGGCTTGCATTTACATCTTTAGACAAGTTAATCTGTACTACATTATTTGCAGGATTGGGAGTGATCGACCACTGGTCTGCCCATAGGTCTTGAGTACTATTGGTACCGTCCTTGATCACCTCTACTTCAAAGTCATCTATATAGATACCATCTCCTGAGACAAATGGATCACTGACCAATCTGATACTTAACTGTACATTTTCTTCACCGATAAAGTCAGATAAATCCATCTCTTCAAGTACCCAATCAGATACCCCATGCAATAGCGGCTGACCTGTATCTTGATCACCGTTACCAGTTACCGTATATTTACCACAGAGGGCAACTTTATTGATACCTCCATCTCTAGATGCCATTACTTGAACATAGTCGTAGTTTACCTCGACATCCCATTTAGCATGAAACTTAAGTGATGCTGTAATTGCATTCTTAAGATTAATCTGTTCCATCAATACAACTGATGTATTGATACCATTACCGTAAGCACCATTAGGTGAGTCAGTCAATGATGTAGGAGCTGATACAAATGAACTTGTCGTTAAATCCCAGTTTTGAGAAACCTCCCACATATCAAGATTAGTCAAGCTATCAATAAACACTGTCTCAAATGAACCGGAGACAAATCTCTTTTTAATCACCAAACTATCTACAAAATTTTCTTGCTGTAAGTATAATTTTAATTCTATCTCATCTCCAGATTGTATATCACTAGCAAGCTCATAAGTAAGTATCGACGAAGTCGAACTCAGGCTTGTCAAGCTCAATGCATTGTTATCAATAGTGATGGCCGTAACATTGTCACTAGATCCTACAGATAGTGCAATATCTCCATCTTCAAGACCTATATTCCTGATAAACAACTCATAACTACCTGACTGCTCCGTAAAGTACTGCTCTTCCTCACCATCCTCTGCAATAAACCTTGCACCACAAAGATGTGCTGCCTCAAAATTTTGACGAAGACATGATTTATTGAGATCATCTATTCTACTTGGTGCTGGCCAAAATCCATCTCCATTCTCACCTACCTCAGGAGTCATTGCATAAATTCTTTCCTTGGCATCTTGCTCACCATAAAACCAATCATCACTATCACCGTTGACTGTATATCCTACAGTCTCAATACCGGTACCTACCAAAAAATTATTTTCAGCAGTCATCGCTCTACCAAATGCTTTAAAAATATCGTCCTCTTCTGTAGGGCCATCTTCATAACCCCATGGGTGTATGAGTAGATTTCCGTAAGTATGATAGTTTAATGCAATTCTAAAGTCATGTGCTAGACACAGATCACGTACCGATTGTGTCTCTACCTCAGAAAAACCTGAAGTCCCTCTATATGTTTCACTACCAGGATTGGGTGACGATCCTGTATCATCATATGCCCAGAAGAAGTCATAGTTTCTATTCAAATCTACACCACTCCCGTTTCTGTTTTTACGCCACAGACCTCCACCGTTAGGCTCGATCGTCTCATTGTAGATATATCCATCAGGATTGACACAAGGTATGAAGTACATCTGTGTATTATCGACGAGATATTTTACATATTCATCTGTCTCATAATTCTCTAATAGATACCACATATAGAATACCATCTGTGATAAGCTATTGGCCTCTCTAGCATGGTGCAATGCTGTGTATAGTACTTTTGGTTCGTCCTCGTCTAGAGCTACTGCATCAGATATTTTTAGGTAGTAGATTTCGTTGCCAGCTACTGTAGGTATCCCATTAACTGGTGCTCTATATGAGATCAGATTTGGATATTTAGCAGACATGGAGTCTAGAGTCTCTAGTAGCTCGACATAGGTGAGATAGTCTGACATAGAGCCACTCTTATAGTTACTTGGCGTGGTATACTCTGGGGTCTCTATTGCTGTTTCATCACAACCTACAGATCTATTTTCGATTTTTGTATCATAGCTACGGTTAGGGTTTTTGTAGTATGCTACTACATCTTCGACCAGTATTTCTACATCGTATCCAGCTGCTCGTAGCTTCGTGATATCGCTTTCGCTAAAGTCATTGATCAAGTGACGACCGTACTGATATTCTCCATGATCCGCTTCGATACCAAGGCGCATCATTGCTTTGATATCTTTATTAAGGAGACTCACTTTTGCTTTAGAGTACTTAAGAGTCTGCGCTGTGGCAGTCGATAAAGTAAATAAAGTAATAAGAACAAGACCTAAAAAACGATTGTACATACAAGACTGTTTACTGTTATTGTGTAATACCGATAGTGCTTTATCCATACACATAATCGGATTCTGATTGTAATTTAACCTTTATCTCTTAAAAGGATACTAACAATCAAACTAGGTGTCCGTAAATACAGCAAAGCTTAATTTATTAAAATCAGATGCAGCGGTTTATCAAGCTCTATTTTGCTTATTTCGCTACTAATGTATAGATGTAGTAATTTTCTCTTTTCATCGACTTTTGGTCGAATGTTTTTCCGAGTTGCACATTGGGAAATCTATTGGTATCCAGCAAAGTCGGACTTACAATAACGAGACCTCCGACTTTCTTAAATTGCGCAAACAACCTAAGCTCCGACTCTGTAGGGATATAGACTTTTTCGAGCCATTTGAAGTATGTGAAAGATTCGCCGGAAGGCAACTCGTAAAAAGCTCTATCGGCGTATGCACCTACGGGTGCAGTTTCAAATTTATTAATCGCAACTACAGGTACATTTTGAGGGATCGCTTCTTTGATATAAAGACCCGCTTTCTGGGCATTGCTATACGGCATATTGAGCTCCTCAGCAACTCCACGTACATTATGTATCACGGGTGGCACGAGCAGGAGCAACACCATATAAGTAGTCACCTCTCGCCAGTCTATCTTAATATCTGACAACTCTATCAATGCTGCAAACATGACAAAACCCATACCCAGATGTCGTACACCACCATTGAATATTGCAATATTAAAAATGAAAAAACCTAGCACAAAAAACAACCAAGTCTGCCACACAGGACTATGCTTGCGCAAAACAAAAAAGCTCATCAACATCGATATCAAACTGTAAATAATACCCAAAGCCGTCACCCCAAATAGCTTAGTATCTTGGACTAGTCCGATCCCAAATGTATTAGCAAATATCCCTTGAAAAGACGAACTAATAAGCCCGATATCAAACGG
>CALDEO010000097.1 GCA_937942465.1 uncultured Saprospiraceae bacterium | reverse complement strand
CTACCAATTACATCTCAGTGTCAATGGAGAAAGTCAGATCCAAGAATTTGAAGTATTGATAAACCCTAACTCGGAATCTACCAAAACAGATATCAAGGAGCAGTTTGACTTCGTACAATCCATCAATACCAAAGTAACTGCTGCTCATACCACGATCAAACAAATAAGAAAGCTCAAAGAGCAGATGAAAGGATTTAAGTCTAGTACTAAAGATACGATCATCACCGCAGAGATCGATAGTATCACAAGTGACCTGACCAAAATAGAAAAATCACTCTACCAAACTCAAAACAAGAGTAGACAAGACCCACTTAACTTCCCCATAAGACTAACCAATAAACTAGCACATCTCAATAGCTTGACGCAAATGTCTAATGGTGATTTCCCACCAACAGCCGCTGCCCTCAAGGTCAGAGATGAGTTAAATGGATTGATCGATGATCAACTAGCTATGTACAATACCATCCTAGAGAGTCGTATCCCTGAGCTCAATGAAATGATTAGGGAAAAGGAAGTGGATGTTATTGGGGTGTTTGAGTAGGGTTGTTGTTGGATTTAACTAAAATCACTGTGACAAACTTCTAGTACTCTTTGGATAAACCCATTGGGTAGCTAAGTATTTTTGAAACGGTACCCTTGGATAGCTGTAATATCTCTGTCAAGTCCTCTGCCATCATCTTATGATCTTCCATTAGGGGACTTCAATATCGGCATTATACCACTAGCTTAATCCGATCTAAAACCCATACTTCAATCCCAATTGCACTCCTATCATTGTATACTTTTGTTCATAACCAGCATCCTCTCTACTGAAAGATTTGAAGTGTTGTTGAAAGCTAGGCATAAAAGAAAGAGACCAATGGTCATCATACTGATATGAGAGCCCTAATGCTAATCGCCCAGCTACAGAAAAATCAGTAGAGAATTGATTTGTATTTTCGGGGATATTAGACTCTTCTTGTAAAAACGTCCCATCGAATGATTTCTTTATGGTCAATACGGGTGTGATTTCGGCCATGAAATTCCATTTTTCTCTATCCGTATTAAATCCTAAGGTGATCGGAATATTGATCAGTTGATGCCTATTATAGTTAAGCCATTTGCGATATACTGTAGCGTCATATGCTATTAAATTCTTTAGGTAGCTCGAATCCGCTTCAGTTGAAAAATCGAATCTTTCTGAAATAGACTGATGCTCAATACCTAATCTTAGGTAATTGTGTCTCGTAACTTTATACTCTAAAAATCCTCCAGCGACAAAAGTTTCTAATGATCGTTCCGTATTATTTCTGGCATTAATATATTCTTGATTTTTATCTGTACCTATCAGCGTTCTTGTCGTCTTGTAAAGAATCGCATAGGAGCCTATAGACCAACGATTTCGTTGCTCATCGATCGGTTGTATCAAGCTTTCGTTGCTTATCCTTAACGGGTCTTTACTTTGATTAAAAGTACTTAATCCTATCGTTGCTAAGTTATCTACGCTTAACAACATTCTATTTTCTTCAATGAATTCTTTGTTAACATTATTCTGCGCAACTGCGCCGCTATTATTATTTTGACCTTGGGTATAATTAATATTGTCTTGCTTGACTGTTCTTAGCGGCAACTCCTCCTGATCAATTGCTTCATCATTAGGTAAGAACCCATTTTCTCCTTCTCCAGAATTGATATTGGTTTTTGAAATATTTACAGCAATCGAGACTACTTTATTATCCTGACTAAATGCATTATTATCATCATTCTTAACTTCCTCTAGTTTCTTATTCTGTACTGTCGTGTTGGCTTGTGATTTTATTATTTGCGATGAATGTACATTTATACTTTCGGTGATCGGATTGTCCTCAACAGAGTCTGCAATATTTGTTTCATCAATAAAACCTTGTTCCATACTTTCGTTTAAGTCCAACTGCTCTGTACTCTCGTTTTCAACAATTAAAGCTTGCTCGTCTACGCTATTATCAGCGTAAAGTATAAGCGTAGCGAGGACCAAGGCGAAGAACAGTCCCAATAACCAAAACATCCATATTGGTTTCTTTTTCTCCTGCTCGTCTTCCAATCCAAGTCCAGCCCACAACAAGTCTTTATCTATGTGCTCTTCTTGTTGACTTAGTCTATTTTTGAAGTAATCCTCTAGCTTATGTTTGCCCATTGCTCCAGGTTTTCTAGTAAAATAATTTTTTTCCTTAATATTTCTTTTGCCCTCGATAGTCTTGATCGCGAAGCGCCTACATTGATTCCTAAAAGCTCGGCTATTTCCTTATGCGTAAATCCATCCACTACCGCGAGGTTAAATATCTCACTATATCCTGCAGGTAATTCTTGAATAAGTTTTACCAAATCTTGGTTTTGTAAATCATCTAAAGCAGTTGTTTCTATTATTACATCCTCATGGTAGACATCATCAATGGATACTAGGTGCAATCTCTTTTTATTCAATCTACTTACACATAGTCTTATCGTTATCGTCGTCATCCAAGTTATCAAACTAGCCTTACTTTCGTCGTAGCTATCAAAATACTTAAATGCCTTTATTAGACTCTCTTGCAGGGTATCCTTAGCTCTTTCTCTGTCTTTAAGATACCTGATACATATAGCATACAAGCGATCGCTGTACAGATCTAACAATGCTCGCTGGCAGTTAGGTTGTCCCTTACGACAACCCGCAATGATCTCTTGTATGCTTAATGTTGGTTTCAAGTTTATAATTCTCTTATTCCGATAGAAAATCTTCCTCTGTCATCACAATTACTCAAAAACACTTCTTCATTTGTGAAGTTAGTGAGTGGATCCATATCACTGTCTATGTCCTCATCGGTTCCAACATTCATCATAACAAATTCATGATTGGCAGGAACATCCATTGTAACCTTATAATCTCCGGAACTCACGAATCCCCAGAATACTCGCCCTTTTTCATCCGTAGTTTTTGTCTGATAAAATACGCCATTCTTGTATAAATGAATATTAATACCTTCTAGCTCCCAAGTATCTGTATTCTCATCGAATACATCTGTAACTCCGCCTGCTAGATCTTTCCACAATTGCACAAAAACGGAGCTTGTAAACTCATAAATGAACTCATCATCCGTACAAGTCAGCCCTGATTGATCCTTGACAGTAACCGTATGGCTACCTGCACTTACATTCTCAAAAGTATCCTCACCTAGAGCTAAGGTAATCGTCCCATCTAGTGTTATCTCGTAAGGTGGCAACCCTCCGCTCGGATTTATTGTAATAATAGCATCTGGAACACAGCCTGAGACATAAGCATTGCAAACAATGCCGTTAATAATCAATCCCAAATCTACATTTGACTCTAATCCTGTGTCCGTAAAATCTATTATTTCATAAAGGTGATGACCAAAAACACTGCCTTGATCTACAAAGTCACTGTCGCTAGTATTGTCGCCTTGATTAGGACTCGTAACACTGTAATCAGAGCTATTAGGATTGAATCTAGCACTTAATATATAATCCTCACCTGGCACCAATCCTTCATGATAATAATTACCGTTTATGTCAGTCTTCCCTGTCTCCCTTACTAGAGGGTACCCAATGTCCTCCTCACCATAGTGATTGATATCGATACCACTTAATGAAAGCTCCCCTGAGTCTTGTATCCCATTTTCATTGGCGTCATTCCATACACGGCCTTCTACTCTACCCGTGTCAAAAATATCATCTAAGTATAGTTGAAAACTTCCGTCTATAACCATACCGTCTATGTTACCCGTAATGGTACCAATCAACCAATCTCCAACTGCACCAATGTCGGTAATTTCAATTTCTAAATCCTCACATATGATCCCAGAGTTTCTATAAATGGATCCACAATTATTGTAGACTATCGTATTAGTATCATCTAATCCTCTTAAATATGAAGATATAGAAGGGGCTACACCTACATTACCTAACTTGACTTGTGTATTGAACCAAAAACCCGTAATAGCATCCCTACCATTAATATGAATAAGCTCGTTATCGACCAAGTTGACTTGTGCATCAGACAACAAATTATTAGGTCCACCATTGATACTAAAAATAATTCTTTCTGCTAGTTGCTCGCATACTTCCCAGTCGCCTAGGTCCAATGGATCATTGTTGTTATCTACATTAATAGGAGCTGATTGCGCAATATTGATCGGATCATAGGCTATCATAGTCACGGGCTGTGTACCACATCCACGGATCAATCCTGATATCATACCGTTGCCATCTGGCACTAATAGCTCGACTATAAATCCACTTCTGACTACCACATATCCATCGACTAAAGGACTACCAAAACAATCTAACAATCGTCCAGTCAACTGTCTTTCAAAATCCGAAAATGTAATAGAGAAACTCCCTAAATCCGTATCCGAAGTGAGTATCCCAAGGTCTTCTTGGATTACATTCTCACCACAGTACCTGACGATCAATTCTAATGGTTCGTCTTTAGGTACTTTGCCTTGAAATACACCATTACTATTGGTTGTGCCATAACTTGCAAGAAATGAGTTTTTAGCTTTTATGTTGACCGTATAGTTAGGTACAGGATTACCCAAACTTGATAATAGTTGTCCTTCTATTTCCACTAAAGGGAATGGCATGTCACAATTCCAAAATGAAAAGTGGCTTACCTCGCCTACCATCTTATCACCTACTAATGTTGCAATACCTTCTTCTTCCCAAACACCCGTATTTTCATTGAGCGACCAGAGCGGTACATCATTGGTCACTTCACTCACCATATCACTGGTCAATGGAAATGTCAACGTTGCCGTTTTACCTTCTGCAATCTGCAACTCATCCCCATCACTAGTAGTAAGCTCTACCGCCATCATACCCAAAGTAGCAAGTTGTACTGTTTCATTTTCTTGATTAATGCCTCTTAAGTCTCCGGGCATCGTCGCAGTGAGCTGGTCACTCGATGGATCATACCAGTGAGATCTGACTACTACCTCTCCACTATATGCCGAGCCGTCTTTGGCTATTGCATCCGCAGGAAATGAGATCGTTGCTCCTGAAGGATCAGATATCGTACCCATGCCGCTCGCCTGAAAGCTACCAGTGACAGCGGCCTCAACCATAGCAACCTTAACATAGGATTGAGATCCAATCTTAGAAAATATAAATTTATAGTTATCGAAATATCCATCTTTCTCCACCTTCAATACAGTGCCTCCTGCATTGGCAGCTATTGATGTAAATTTAAAATATCCGTTGACATCTGTCAGCATCGTATTTTCAGAGAGTATGACTTCAGCTCCTTCCACAGCCACGCCATCCTCATCAACAATCAACCCTACCACAACCGCAGGTCTCGGTCCTGCCTCTACGATCGTCTCCGTAAAATCATCGTTGCGGCAACTTATAATAAGTAAAGAAAAACAAAGAAAGTAATATATGTATCTGTTCATTTCTGTCTAATTTAAGTGATCTTAAGTAAAATTATTACAGCGCTTATAAGTTATACCACTCGATTGACTAAAACGTCACAGAAGTAGTGTTTTTTTTTGCAGGAGCAAAATACTTTTAACAAAAGGGGGGAGTTGAATGGTATTATCTTTCGCTGGTATCCCCTGTTAAGCTTGTACTTTACGGGGCAGTATCATAGGCTTTATGAATAATTAAACAAGAGTATACCAACAAAAAAAAGAGCAAACATTGCTGCTTGCTCTTTTAAATTTCAATTTTTTAACTGTCTCAATCTCTACTACACTGCGAAACTCTCACCGCAGCCGCATGTACGACTTGCATTGGGATTGTTAAAGTAGAACCCATTGCCATCGAGTCCACCAGTGAACTCTAATGTCGTGTTGCACAGATATAAAAAACTCTTTAAGTCTGTCACAACGCGTACACCATTATCATCAAATATCTGGTCATTTTCTTGGCTTTCATTATCAAAATCCAAGATATAACTCAAGCCAGAGCAACCGCCACTAGTGACTGATACTCTTACGAAGTAGTCCTCAGACATATCGCCTTTAGACTTGATTTCTTCTATTCTCGACTTAGCACTATCTGCTACAAATAACATGATGTCTATTTATTAGTTGAATAAAAAGTTTGCTTTCGCTTCTACTAATTCTTGCTTCTGTAATTTTCGATTGCACCTTTGATTGCATCCTCAGCCAATACACTACAGTGTATCTTTACTGGAGGTAATGCAAGCTCTTCTACGATATCCATATTGTCAATAGATGCAGCTTCGTCAAGGGTCTTACCTTTAAGCCATTCTGTTGCAAGAGATGAAGATGCGATCGCACTACCACAACCGAAAGTCTTGAACTTAGCATCTTTTATTACACCAGATACTTCGTCAACCTCGATCTGCAGTCTCATGACATCACCACACTCTGGTGCTCCTACAAGACCTGTTCCTACATTCTTAGCAGCTTTATCAAGAGTACCTACATTTTTAGGGTGCTTGAAGTGTTCTATTAGTTTTTCAGAATATGCCATTGTTTATATATTTTATCTTGTTAATCGTTTTATTCAAATTATAGTTCAATACTATAGCTTATTAATGTGCTGACCACACTACAGCGTCTAGATCTACTCCTTCCTTATACATTTCCCAGATAGGACTTAGATCTCTCATGTGAGATACTCCTTTGGTCAGTGCATCGATCGTAAAGTCGATCTCTTCCTCTGTTGTAAATCTACCCAAACTAAATCTGATAGACGAGTGAGCTAGATCATCTCCAAGACCATAAGCTATCAATACATACGATGGCTCCAATGAAGCTGACGTACAAGCTGACCCTGATGATACTGCGATGTTTTGGTTAAATGTCATCATCAGACCTTCTCCTTCTACATGCTTGAAAGAAAGATTGGTTACATGTGGCATTCTATTTTCTTTGCTACCATTGATGTACACCTCTTCTAGGTTGTTCATCAAGGCAGTTTCTAGTTTATCTCTTAATCCAGAAAGTCTTTCGGCGTCTTTGTGCATTTCAGCTTTCGCTATTTCCGCAGCTTTACCAAATCCTACGATACCAGGTACATTCAATGTTCCTGATCTCATACCTCTCTCGTGACCACCGCCATCCATCTGTGCAGTTACCTTTACTCTTGGATTCTTTCTATTGACAAATAATGCGCCTACTCCCTTAGGTCCATACATCTTGTGACCTGTAAAAGCCATCAAGTGTACTCCTACTTCTCTAGGATCTACATCGATCTTACCTACAACTTGAGTTGCATCACTCATAAAGAGTACTCCATGCTTAGCGCAAATAGCACCAATTTCTTTCATTGGTTGTATCACACCTGTTTCGTTATTAGCCCACATGACACTGACCATAATAGTCTTGTCTGTAATTGCAGCCTCTAAGTCAGCAAGGTTGATAAGACCTTTATCGTTTACTTCTAGGTAAGTCACCTGACCACCCATTTTCTCTACTTTCTTACAAGCGTCTAAGACTGCCTTGTGCTCTGTAGTCAATGTGATGATGTGATTTCCTTTCTGAGCATACATTTCAAATACACCTTTGATAGCAAGGTTATCTGCCTCAGTCGCACCTGACGTAAAAATGACTTCTTTAGGTTCTACGTTGATCAAGCTTGCGATTTGCTCTCTAGCATAATCTACTGCCTCTTCTGCTTTCCATCCAAAAGGATGATTTCTACTTGCAGCATTACCTGGGATCTCATAAAAGTATGGAAGCATCGCATCCACAACTCTAGGATCTGTAGGTGTCGTTGCATTATTATCTAGATATACTAATTTCTCTTTGCTCATTACCTGTAATCAGTTGAAGTGATTATTTGATTTCAATGTGCAAAAATAACAGTATAATTGTTATTATGTTCAGAAAAGGCAAACAAACGATATAATAATGTCAAATGAAAGGAGATTTGTCGGTTAAAACTCATTTTACAGGCATAAGATACTCCCTCTTTCGAGTAATATCAAACCTATATTATCGTTCTATCGGCGGTAACAGTTGGACTTATTTAATGATTAATTAAAAAACCAGGGCTTCGTAGAAAGATCATTGATTCGAAACTAAATGATGCGAAGCCCTGTAAGTCTATACCGTTGTACAGACCCATTTTTTTCATTCTTCAATACATTGTTCTAAACTTTTTCTAAATAAGTGCTTATTCCGTTAAATGTTACAAAATGCATCCTGCATTAAACTTAGATTAACGCAATTGGGGCTATTTCAAAATAAATTGTTAAAAGCATTAATTATTTAAATAAATGAAAATCAGTTAAATACAAATGATATAAATATTTAATACATTTGCTACCCATATCTAGATAGACCTTATGCTCAAACACCTTGAAGTGCCTTATTTCCTATATTCTGCCAGAATTGTACTCACATTGTTGCTGCTATCTGCAGCTGGCACTGCTTACATCACGGCACAGTCGATTGACATCGATTACTTCCAATCTCCGGTAGATCATAAGTTGGTACTATCGGGTTCTTTTGGAGAGTTACGGACCAATCATTTTCACTCAGGTATAGATATAAAATCTGCAAAAGGTACGCAAGGTGACACCATAAGAGCAGCGGCGTCGGGTCATGTATCTAGGATCAAAATAGAATACGGAGGATACGGCAAGGCCATATATATCGATCACCCCAATGGTACTACGACCGTATATGCTCATATGAATATCATGTCCGACACCATCACATCATACCTGCTGAGTCAGCAACGACGACTAGAGACGTATGCATTGGACATCGATGTACCTCATGGTATATTACCCGTACAACAAGGAGATTATATTGCCCTTATCGGGAATATGGGACGGTCTATGGGACCACACCTACACTTCGAGATACGTAATACACTGAGCGAGAGGCCGATCAACCCATTCTTATACAATCTTAAACCGAGTGACAAAAGAAGCCCTAAACTACAAAAGGTAGAGATCCTAGCGATGACCCCCGACTTCCATATCAATGACAGGATCACCCTTAAGTCTAATAGAGATAGTATAGATATATCGGCATGGCGCATCGGGGTATCACTTAAGGCATACGACCAGATGGATGGTGCTTATAATAAGAATGGTGTTTATGACATTAAATTAAAAGTAGATAATCAGGAGGTATACCACTATATGACAGATAGTTTTTCGTTTGATGAGTCTCAGATGATCAATGCCGTCATAGATTTTGAAACTAAGAAAATCAAAAAGCAAACCGTATTCCAATGTTTTAAATTGCCTGGCAACTCATGCTCACTCATCAAGAGTACAGACTCCAAGCAAGGACTCATAGATCTCTACGAAAACAAATACCGCAAAGTAGAAATCATCCTGAGTGATTATGATGGCAATAGTACATCTAGAGTGTTTTACATTCGACGAAAGTCTAAAATGAAGGAATATCCATCGGCTAGCTATCATAAAAGATTAAAAGTCAATGAATCTAATCTATTGAGTACTGAGGTTTTTCAGTGGCAACTGACAGAAAATGCACTTTATAGAGATTGCTATCTCAACTATAGTGTAGATCCACTCAAGGATAGCACGGAGTATGCTCGCATCAGTCTAGGCTCACCGACAGAAGCACTCAATGGATATCATGCT
>CALDEO010000096.1 GCA_937942465.1 uncultured Saprospiraceae bacterium | reverse complement strand
GGTACTCGTTACAAAGTATATACAGAGGCGATTAATAGTTTTGACTTAGATGTTGTCGATGGTTTTGATCTTGATCTCAGCAATGGTTTTACTACGGTTGTAGGATTTGACTGGAGACATTATATCCCATTGTTAAAGCATGGTGTCCTTGCATTCCGTGTAGCCGGAGCAACTTCATTTGGATCCAAAAAAATGTTGTACTACCTCGGTGGTACCGAAAACTGGTTACTCTCTAGTTTTGATGAGACTATACCGACTCCACAAGATGACTCTTATGCATACAAGGTACTCGCTCCTACCCTCAGAGGGTTTGACATCAACATTCGTAATGGTGGTAGCTATGCACTCATGAATGCGGAGGTACGACTCCCAATATTCAAACTATTAAGTCGCAAAGATGTAAAGTCTTCGATCTTAAGAAATTTCCAATTAGTAGCCTTTTATGATGTAGGTACCGCTTGGGTAGGATGGTCACCATACTCTGACGAAAATCCACTAAACACCCTCACACTAGAGAGCCCACCAATCATTACTGTCAATATAGAATACTTCCGAGATCCCTTAGTGATGGGTTACGGTGGTGGCGTACGTACCGCTTTATTCGGATACTACATCCGACTTGACTATGCTTATGGTGTTGAGACTAAGTCAATCACTGATCCTAAGTTGTACTTTAGTATTGGTACTGATTTTTAGAGGGGGAGGTGATTAGTTTGTCTTCAAAGCTATTTATGAATACAAGAATGTTTTAATTATAAAAATTACTTTTGTGTCATTATTATAAATAAATTAAACGACATGAAATACGGATTTTTACTATCACTACTATTATTAATTTCTTTTTCTTCTTGTACTGACGACCCATGCGACGATCCAAACAATGTTGAATGTCCAACTGGAGATTTTGACATGGACGGCATTGCAAACGGAGAAGATGACGACCCCGAAGATGCATGCTCTCCTAACTTTCCCTCTTTCCCCGACCTTGTTGTTGGTACTTGGGATTGGGGCTTATTAGGTCAAACTGGTACTTGTGAAATTAAAGCTGATGGTACTTATGAAGACATCAATAACGAATTAGTAAACAATGGCGAAATCGCAACAAGAGAATGGACTGCAAATGTCTTAGGTAAATTGACAATCAGTATTCAAAACACAGATGGTCAAAATGCTGGTCTAAATTTACAATCAACTAATTCACAGTGCAATCGGATTACTTTTGACGGTCAGGGGTTTGGTGATATTATCTGGCAGAGAAGGTAACTAACATTAAAGTACTACTCTTTAGGCCCAAAGCTCAGATTACGAAATCTAAGCTTTGGGCCTTTCTTTTTTAGCCTCATCAAAAACACTATATGAGTCCATAATCTGAGTAAACCCAAAGAAACCCATCCAACAACCCTTAAAAAAGTGTTAAAAGATAAAATATAACCCTCTAAAAGATGACTTTTCGATGTGACTTAGGTCTCTATAGTACATTGCATTTTATTGGTTAGTAGAGAAGGCTGCTTAGTTTTAAGCAGCCTTTTTTTATCTTGCACCTTTTGCATTAAGTACATCTACTATGATCGCCAAACCAGCACAATCACAATTCGCAGAATATCAGCTTCACTATGCTTCTTTAGTACATGGTGACCCTATGGAACTATTGCAAGACCAAGCAGATACTCTCAACGATATAGTTTCTAACGCTACAGACGAGCAACTCGACTATGCCTATGCTGAAGGCAAGTGGACTCTAAAGCAGTCGCTTATGCATTTACTAGATGCAGAGCGGATATTTGCATATAGAGCATTGTCTATATCTAGAGGAGATACACAAGTATTGACGGGCTACGATCATAATCAATATGTAGATGACAATACTGTCGACCATATTACAAAAGAGCAATTACTTGTGCAGATAAATGTGGTAAGAGCAGCTACGATTGTCCTATATGATGTTATGACAACGGAGCAACTAAGTAGAGTCAGTCAAGTATCAGATTATCACAACTCTGCAGCTGCGATATTATATGTCATTGCAGGACACTGTGAGCATCATATCAAGCTATTTAAAGAAAAATATAACTGCTAATATGGGATTATACCTGAGAGATAGTCTCAACTTCGTACGAAAAACAAGGCCACTTAAAGTCTTGAATTGGATCCAACTATTGAGCTCTTTCTACCTGACTAAATGGTTAAAAAAACCTATTCAGTGGGGAGTGCCGATGACCATCAGTATCGAGCCTACGACCGCTTGTAACTTACGATGTCCTGAGTGCCCTAGCGGTCTGAGGTCATTTACTAGAGAAACAGGTAACCTTAAATCAGATTTTTTCAAGAAAATTATTGATCAGTTATATTCAAGGTTAAGTTATTTGATCTTTTACTTCCAAGGAGAGCCGTATATCAACCCTGAGTTTCTCGATATGGTCAAGTATGCACATGATCATAATATATATACCATCACATCGACCAATGGACACTTCCTTAATGATAAGAATGCCAAAAAAACGGTAGAGTCGGGACTAGACAGAATGATTATATCTGTCGATGGTACCACTCAAGAGGTATATGCTAACTATCGTAAAGAGGGAAAACTAGACGCAGTATTGCAAGGAGCTCGTAATATGGTTAAATGGAAAAAAGAACTTAACAGCGCGACACCACATCTTATATTTCAATTCTTAGTAGTCAAGCCCAATGAACATCAGATTGATGATATCCATGCGCTAGCCAAGGAGATAGGTATCGACGAAGTGAAGCTGAAGTCAGCACAGATATATGACTATGAGCAAGGCAATGATCTGATACCAACTATAGAAAAATATAGTCGATACAAACAAAAGGATGACGGTACATACCAAGTCAAAAACCAACTCCTCAACCACTGTTGGAAGCTATGGCATGCATGTGTCATCACATGGGATGGGATGGTAGTCCCTTGTTGCTTTGACAAAGACGCTACGCATAGACTGGGTGATCTAAAAACAAATTCATTTAAAGAAATCTGGCACTCAAAAGCATATCAAAATTTCAGGCAGTTGCTGTTAAAAGGTAGAGACCAAATAGATATCTGTAAAAACTGCACAGAAGGTTGTAAAGTATGGCTTGATGACTAGACAGCAACCAGATATTCAAAACTCTTCAGATGTCAAACACCTCGTAGATACCTTCTACAAGCAAGTATTAGATGATCAAGTAATCGGGCATATCTTTAGAGGACATATGGAGATAACAATACAAGAGCATCTACCCAAGATGTATCGGTTTTGGGAGTCCTTATTATTGGACGAAAGTAGCTACCGAGGCAATCCGATGCTCAAGCACATAGAGTTGGATAGAAAAATAAGTCTTACGGATGCCCATTTTGATCATTGGATATCACTGTGGACACTGACTATTGACAACCATTACTCTGGTCATACCGCAGACTTAGCTAAAGAAAAAGCTATTATGCTTAAGGATCTGATGAAGCTTAAAATCGCTCGAAGCAAGGGTAACTGGACATCTTAATCGGAATCAAATTCGATATTCTTTCCAATCAAAATTCTACAAAGCCTGTGTATTGATAAATTGTGTATAAATTATCTACGCTACTAGGGATATTCCCTATAATTATGTCTTTATTTGTCCTGCAATATTTCCATACTTTATAGAAATAAGTGCCGCCTTGGTTGCACAAAAACCCTTTTTGACTGTTGAGTCGTCGGATTCAATAAAAATGGAATAGTTTTTTCTATAGATATACAGTACATAACCAATAGTATGTTTTTTAAGACAATCGTTCAGGGAAGATTAGAGTTCGGGACCCAAAAGGTCTACGATAAAGTGATAAAGATGTTCCAATACAGAGCTGAAAACTATCATAAAAACGAAATAATCTTTGAAGAAGAAGATATATTTAATGAAAGTGAGCTATGTATTTTCATACCGAGATTTGTAGGTCAGTCTTCACAAAAGCATTTTAAAAACACAACTAGATTATTAGAATATTGCGGCCAATTTGCCGTAACAGGCACTATAAAAGCGTGGCTTGTCGATGAAGGTAAAGTATTACATTATTCATTGACAGAGCCAGATAGCGACAAAATAGTCGTACAGTCATACCTCAAGGGTAAAAGCCTAGTTAAAGTAGAAGGTAAAGAAGACGAAGCGATCGAAGCACTAAGTAAAGCGATCGAAAAGTACGATCGTCATGCTCAAGCTTACGAGAGACGTGGCAAGGTCAATTACATTATGAAAAAATATCATGATGCGGTTAGAGATTATAGCAAAAGTATAATAATCGACCCAACTAATCCTCACTCACATTTTGGTAGAGCTAAAGTCAATTTAGTAGAAGAACGTTATGCAGAAGCAATAATAGATTTTGACAATGCTCTGAAAACATCAGTAGCTCTCGAAGGATTGTATTGGAAAGCAAGAAGACTTAAAGCAAAAGCTCACATCCAACTAGAGCAGTGGGATAAAGCGGCATTTGACTTAAAGTTATTCACCAATAAGAAATTTAAAGAAGGAGACTCCAATATCATCTGGAAAAAAGCAGCCTATACAGATTATGTACAAGTACTGATAGAGAAAGAAGAATTTATCGATGCTATCAAAGCAGTAGATGCTGCTCTTACAATCGTCGATGAAGATGATGATATAGAAAGAGGAATGCTGATCAGATACCGTGGTATTGCCAAGAAGAGAGGTGGCAAAAGTGGCTTTAAGAAAGATCTTAAAGAAGCTGCAGAACTCGGTGACTACGAAGCTAAATTGCTCTTAGAAAAGCCAAAAAAGAAATAAGCTTTCGCTAATAATATGTACAGCTTAGTGCTGCGATTTAATGTGTTGTTAAAGGTTTCTTTGGTATGAATTTATCAGGTCTAATTTTAGTTGATTAGATTATAACCAATATTTTAACATCCATGATCGTTAATACCGCTATGTATAAAAGCTATTTTTCTATTATTGTATTATTCTTGTTTTTTGGGATCAGCTTAACCGCTCAATCTGGCGTAAGCATCAAAGAATCCTCTAAGAAACTGCAAAAAAAGTATGCTGACATCAACAAGAAGATGCGTACTGGAGAATATGATAAAGCACTGAAGTCTTGCAATAAACTCATCTCCAAAAACCCTAACATCACCGAATTATGGGTTACCCGCGGAAGCGTATATTTTGGTCAAGAAAACTTTGCTCTTGCCGAGAATGACTTTAACCAGGTATATGTTTTGGATCCAGATTTTGACTCACGCCTCATATTTACATTAGCAGTATCGCAGTACAACCAAGACAAATACGGTGCAGCTGCAGATAGTTTTCAAAAATATATCGATACAGATCCACCAGCTGGTAGAAATAGGACTAGAGCTGAGCGACTTGTTGCTGATTGCCGATTTGCCGCAATTGCTGTTAAGAGTCCCGTACCATTTGAGCCTCAGCTGATGGGTGACAAGATCAATACCTCACACTCCGAGTATTATCCAGTATTTACACTAGACCAAAAGAGAGTTGTTTTTACTCGTAATGTCAAGGGGCAAGAAGATTTTTACTATTGTGATATTGAAGATTCTACATTTACGTTTTGTGATGAAATGTATGAACTCAATACTCCGCTCAGCGAGGGTGTACACTGTCTATCACCCGATGGTCAGATGATCATCTACACAGCATGTCATATCAAGGAGTCGTATGGCTCATGTGATTTATTTTTCAGTAAATTCAGTGATGGTCATTGGTCTAAGCCCAGCAATCTAGGATTGAATATCAATGGGCCTGGATGGGACTCTCAACCTACCATGAGTGGCGACGGACAAGAGCTATATTTCGCTAGTAAGCGTACAGAAGGATATGGAGGGTCTGACATCTATGTATCTCGCCGTGACTCCAAAGGTAAGTGGGGACCAGCACAGAACCTAGGCCCTAAAATCAACACCGACAAAGACGACGGCTCTCCATCAATGCATCCTGATCATCAGACACTATATTTTAGATCTGATGGACGGCCAGGCATGGGTAGCTTTGATATATACTATACAACCAGAAATTTTGAAGATCGACAATGGCAAGAGCCCATCAATATCGGATACCCTATCAACACCAAGCA
>CALDEO010000095.1 GCA_937942465.1 uncultured Saprospiraceae bacterium | reverse complement strand
AAGTGAAGTAATCTAGGGTTTCTTTTAAATCCTTTGAAAATAGATGCCCCAACTCCTGCATAGGAGTTGGGGCTTTTTTGTTTTTGGATGTTAATACTTGAAGTGAAGTTTTATATCCCGATGGTATTTGTTAATTTGGGGGTGTTGGAGAGGGGGATTACAAAATAAAATTTATAAGTCAGACAGCGTCTGACCAATTTACCTGCTTATTATAATTGTGCAATATAATTGGCATTATAAATAGGGATGCTTCTTGTCTGAATCGCAGATTTTAAGGATTACAAGATTACACGGATAATGGAAGATTTAAAATACAAAGAGATTACTAAAAGATAAATGGTGCATAATTGAGGTTCATGAATTTCTGGGTAATGGATTTCAAGAAGTTATGGATCAACGAGCATTGGCTTGGGAGTTTTCGGAGTTACAGCTGGATTACGCAAGAGAGATAGAACAAGAGACATTTTACAAGAATCTAATAAAACCTATAGGAACACGGAGAGCTGACTTTGTTGTTGAACAATAAAGTACTTGTAGAACTAAAGGCAATTAAAGAAATGGAAGATGTGCATTTAGCTCAAGTACTCAATTACCTACGAGCATATAAACTAGAAGTAGGGTTGCTAATTAATTTTGGGAGTAAATCATTGACTTTCAAAAGATTGGTTTTGTCACCACGATAAAATCTGTGAAATCTAATAATCCCTTTAAAAATCCGTGATTCAGACAATACATCGTTGGACAAGGAACTATATTCACTCGACTTCTCAAACAATCAATCCCATACTGACCACCATTCACCAACTCCAATAAAAAAGATACTACGACATTAAACCTTTCGTATTTGCTATAGTCCATAGAGCTTATTCTTATATTGCATAGAGTACCGCATGCACTTGAAAAGCAAAACAACATTATGGATCGGAGATCTTTATTCACTAGCAGTTTTGGGAAGAGCAAAACAAAGTCAAATACTAAAACTCAAGATCTTATGGTCACATCCTTGGCTCCGTACCTTGGTGAGTGGGCTGTAGGAAATGCAGCACATCTGCTAAGGAGGACATCATTTGGCCCAACATACCAAAACATTATTGATGCACAGACTAAGGGATTAGACCAGACGGTATCAGAGATACTGGCAGATAATCTATTGCCACCGCTTCCAATAAACTATGCATTTCAGAATGATCCCGATACTCCGATTGGAGAGACTTGGGTTGGTAAGCCCAATGACAATACGATTATGAACTTGAATACGTCGAGGAAGGTCTCACTCAACGGCTGGCAGATGGGGCTTTTTAATGAGGGAGGTATATCGATACGAGAGAAGTTGGTGTTGTTTTGGCACAATCATTTTGTAACTTCTAATATAGAGTTGGCAGGTTACGACTTTCATTATTTAGATACCTTACGTACGCATTCATTGGGTAGTTTTAGACAGTTAGTGGAAGAGATTACGGTGTCACCATCTATGCTATTGTATCTTAATGGTAATGAAAATACTAGGCAAGCGGCCAATGAAAACTACTCACGTGAGCTATTAGAGCTATTCACAATAGGGAAGGGTGATGCGGCTGGCCCCGGAGATTATACCAACTATACCGAAGACGATGTTGTTGCGCTAGCAAAGGCGTTGACCGGTTGGAGATCAAGAAATAATGATGGTATTGTAGGTAGTGTTTATATCAATAATCGGCATGACACTAGCGATAAGCAATTATCCAATAGATTCAATAATACGGTTATAGAAAATGAAGGGGAAGAAGAATATAAAACGGTAATCGATATCATCTTACAACAGAGCGAAACCGCCCGTTATATCTGTCGTAGACTCTATATCTGGTTTGTTGGATCTAATATAGACGCTGATGTAGAGGCTAATATTATAGAGCCAATGGCAGCCTTGATCAGAGATAATGATTACGAGATCAAACCTGCGCTAGAGGCATTGCTCAAGAGTGAACACTTCTATGATCAATCTATCCGTGGTTGCATGGTCAATCATCCAATAGATTTTGTATTTAAAATATTCAATTCTTTAGAAATTGCATTGCCTGACGATATTTTGGTTAAGTACCGTATTTGGGTAGATATATATAGACTGATACGGACGCTTGATATGTCCATGCTAGAGCACCCAAGCGTAGCAGGTTGGAAGGCATTTTATCAAGGTCCACAGTATTATGACGTATGGATCAACTCTGTTTCTTTACCGTTAAGAGAGAAAATCGTAAGCCAACTTTTAGATGGAGTTATGGTGGCGCAGCAATCAGTTAAAGTAGATACACTGGCTGTCATAAGTAAGCTCAGTAATGCAGGCGATCCTAACGATCTGATCACGGATCTCGTTAATGTATTGTTTCCATTTGCAATATCTGCAGGGCAGATAGATTTCTTGAAAGACATACTTATACCAGGCCTTCCTGATTTCGAATGGACAGTAGAGTACTCCGAGTACTTGTCTGACCCTACCGATGAGAGTAAGCGATCAGCTATTGAAAATAAGCTTAAATCTCTTTTTGGAGCAATCCTTAAAATGCCTGAAAATTATTTGATATAACCTGTAGTTACGAGCATGTATCAAGTTTCGAGTGTGAATTACCAATATTAGCAAAATGAAAAGAAGATCCTTTATAAAGTCAAGTTCAGTATTAAGTACCCCATTAATATTTGGTGGTATATCAGTTGCTCCGATAGTGAATAATACATTTTCAAATTTCGTCAATCAAGATTCGGATAGAGTCCTTGTGCTTATCCAACTCAATGGTGGCAATGACGGTCTTAACTGTGTCATACCCATGGATCAGTACGAAAACTTGGCTAGCGTAAGACCTCAGGTGATATTACCAGAAAACGATATTATCAACCTGACGGACACCGTAGGTTTGCATCCAAGTATGGCTGCTATGGATAATCTTTTTAAAGAAGGCAACTTAGGTATTGTACAAGGAGTTGGTTACCCAAATCAAAATAGATCTCACTTTAGATCTACGGATATCTGGAATACCGCTTCTGATGCAGATACCTATCTCAATACTGGATGGTTAGGACGATATTTTGATCATTTCAATGCTGATTACCCAGCAAACTACCCCAATGATGATTGCCCTGATCCATTTGCATTGACGATTGGTTCGTCTGTTTCTGAAACATGTCAGGGGACCGCAGGCAACTTTAGTCTTGCACTGGTTGATCCAGATAATCTAAGTCAACTCGCCACACCCGTCAATAATGAATTGACTGAGGGCTGTTATGCTGATAAATTGGATTTTCTGACAAAGACGATTGAGCAGACCAATGCCTATGGAAGTGTCATCAAAAATGCGAATGATCTAGGCTCGAATAGTTCGACACTTTACAATGATAATGATGGACTTGCACAGAAGCTCAAGTTAGTGGCTAAGCTGATAAAAGGTGGTCTTCGTACTAAAGTGTATGTTGTGAGCCTTGGTGGATTTGATACACATGCGGATCAAGTAGTCGAAGGGGATACATCTACAGGAACCCATGCTGAGTTGCTTAGAGAGCTGTCAGAATCTATTGCTGCATTTCAAGTAGACCTAAAGGCATTAGATATTTTTGATCGAGTAGCAGGTATGACTTATTCGGAGTTTGGTCGTAGGATACGGTCCAACTTTAGTAATGGTACAGACCATGGTACAGCGGCTCCACTTATTCTATTTGGATCATGTGTATTACCAATAATTCATGGAGAAAATGCCGAAATATCTCCTGATGTTGCAGATCAAGAAGGTGTCCCAATGCAATATGATTTCAGATCAGTTTATGGCTCAGTACTTTCAGATTGGTTAGAGGTAGAGGATG
>CALDEO010000094.1 GCA_937942465.1 uncultured Saprospiraceae bacterium | reverse complement strand
CTTAGTCTTGAGCATCGGATCTAATGATGCAGCTAAA
This sequence comes from uncultured Saprospiraceae bacterium, assembly GCA_937942465.1. Lineage (GTDB taxonomy): Bacteria > Bacteroidota > Bacteroidia > Chitinophagales > Saprospiraceae > JAHDGW01. Next base: position 3,506 of record CALDEO010000094.1, on the reverse strand, counting down.
CTTAAAGTCGGTGATGCGCAATACTCATGTATACCCAATGATGATGGAGGTATTGTCGATGATATGCTTGTATATCGACTGACAGAGGATATGTGTAGTGAAGGTGAGATGGCATTTATGTTAGTCGTCAATGCATCCAACATACAGAAGGATTGGGATTGGATCTGTAGCAAAAATACTTTTGATTGTAAGATGATAGATATATCTGATCAGACAGGATTGCTGGCAATACAAGGACCTAATGCAGTACAAGTACTAGCGAGATTATGTGACCCCTCGGCAATAGAGTTAGATTATTACACATTCTCAAAAGGAGCAGTTGCAGGTATTGACAATGTACTTGTATCAGCAACAGGATATACTGGGTCTGGAGGATTTGAGTTGTATGTACAGAAAGATGAGCTAGCTAATCTATGGAATGCAATCATGGAAGTGGGAGCTGACTTAGGTATTGAAGCAGTAGGGCTAGGAGCAAGAGACACGTTAAGACTAGAAATGGGTTATTGCTTATACGGCAATGATATCAATGATACAACTTCTCCAATAGAGGCTGGGTTATCTTGGATCACTAAGTTGAAAAGAGAAAGTACATTCCCATCAAAAGAGATATTTAAAAAACACAGAGCAGAAGGAGTATCGAAAAAATTAGTTGCTTTCGTTGCAAATGGAAAACGAGTACCTAGGAATGGCTACGCTATACTTGATGCCTCTAATAATGAGATCGGAAATGTAACATCAGGTACGATGTCTCCATGTCTATCTAAGCCAATAGGTATGGGCTATGTACCAATAGAATATGCAAAGGTCGGGTCTATAATATATGTATCGCTAGGTAAGAAAACAATGGAAGCTGAGGTAGTGGCGCTACCATTTTATAAAGTCTAAATAAATGATAGTTTTACTATTAAGAATGTGTCTCGATAAGCCTTCTAATGAAAAGTTTGTCTGATTTTCAGAACAAAACTGAGTGTTCAACCATTTAGATGCTATTATTTATGAAATGTAAGTCTCGTGAATTTAGATACTGGTAAAGAACAATTTATACAAGAGTGGGGCAAGTTAGGCACTTCTTGGGGTATCAACAAAACTATGGGGCAGATACATGCGTTGTTGCTCATATCACCTGATCCGTTGTGTGCCTGTGATCTTAAAGCGCAACTAGATATTTCATCAGGTAATGCCAATACAAATATCCGATCACTAGTAGACTGGGGATTAGTTAATAAAGTAGAGAAGCAGGGTGAAAGAAAAGACTTCTTCGAAGCAGAAAAAGACATGTGGAAAATCTTTACATGCATTATAGTGAATAGGAAAAAACGTGAGTTAGACCCAATGATAGAACTACTTGACAGTATATCTGGTGTCGAAGGCGTATGTACCGGGAGTAAAGAATTTTGTAGAGTTGTTACAGATCTGAAGATGTTCTCAACGAGAGCAGATAAAGCACTTAATAACCTCGCATCTAATAAATCAAAATGGCTCCTAACGGGTGTAATGAAAGCGATGAGATAGCATCCCTTTCATCAATTGTTTACATTGATTAACGGTCTTTTAAAAAAATGTCTATTTTGCACAGGTATTAACACAACGTATCCTATGCGAGTACTTCCATTTAATGCTTTGTATCCTCAGGTCGACCTTATCACGGACTCCGACGCATTTTTCAAATTAGCCAAAGAGCGATACCAAGAATATGTATCCTCAGGTTTTTATGTAGAAGACAATAAAGAGTCATATTTTATTTACAGAATAAAGGATGGAGATTATGCCAATATAGGCATCATCGGTAGTGCTGATATCAACGATATCAAAGACAATAAAATACTTGCACATGAAAAAACACTTGCGAGTAAAGAACAACATATGATGCATCTGCTCTTGCAGAGGCAAGCAATGATAAAGCCTACACTTGTTGCATATGATGATGATACCAAAATCAATGCCTTTATAGCTGAGTATATCGCTAACAATATTCCATTTTTGGATCTAAGTTTAGAGGATAGCAAAGAGTTTCACACATTCTGGAGAGTTTCCAAAAAGAAGGATGTAACCCTGCTCAAAGAGCGATTTAGAGAAGTACATAGAGGATATATAGCAGATGGACATCATCGATGTTCGACAATTGCTAAGCTATATCAGAATGATTCGATCCGAATAGGTGAAGATCAAAACCATGGTATATTGAGTGCATATTTTGCATTTTCCCAACTCAAAATTTATGACTTCAATAGAGTTATAAGCCTTGCCGATCGGATAGATCTTTCTAGTTTTTTGATTCAACTATCTAAGTATGCTAAGCTAGAACCAATAAAAGGACCAAGAAAGGCAAAACGAAAGTTCGAATTGACCTTCTATGTTGATCAATCATGGTTTAAGCTAACTTGGAAGAATAAGGTAATTCAAAAGTACAGCCGCAATGGCATCGTACTGGATTATTACATATTCAACTGGGTCATCATGAATAAAATATTGGGTATCGAAGACGTGACTGCTGATGATACAACCGTCTATATCGAAGGTACAAAAGGAATAGAAGCTGTAGAAAAAGCAACCAACAATGGAGAGTTTACTGTCGGTTTTTGTTTATATCCTGTCTCAAAAGCAGAGCTAAAAATAATGGCACAAAAAGGTATCCCAATGCCACCTAAAAGTACGGCTTTCGTACCAAGAATTAAAAATGGAATGATCGTCCAAAAACTCTAATAATGACGCATAATCTTAAGTTTAGTAGCCCCAGAATACATACTGTAAGTGGAGCAGTTTTAGAAAATCATGTCATCGTCACCGATGAAAGTGGGAAGATCGTGTCGATAGATGACCAATCGAGTCACGATATGGCGACCGTCAAGCAAGTAAGTGGAGATATCATCCCAGGATTGGTCAATACACATTGCCATCTAGAGCTATCTCATATGAAGGGTAGAGTAGACACGGGTACCAAGTTGTTGCCATTTCTACAAGGAGTTGTAAAGTTCAGAGATATACCTCAAGAGGAGATCGATGCAGCTATAGCCGCTGGAGATCAAGAGATGTATGACGCAGGTATTGTTGCTGTTGGAGATATATCCAATAAGCTAGACACTGCTAAAACTAAGAACTCAAGCCAGTTGAGATATTACACTTTCGTGGAAATGTTTGACTTTTTACAAGACTCCATGACTGATGCTATGATCGCTCAATACAATGAAGTATATGATGGTCAATCAAGAAGTAGCCATAACCAAGTATCGAAAGTACCTCATGCGCCATATACGGTAACTCCAAGATTATTTGAGTATCTCGGTAACTCTAATGAAGATCAAGCAACCGTGAGTATTCACAATCAAGAGACACCAGAGGAGGATGCTTTGTTTATGAATAAAACGGGTGGATTTTTAGATTTCTACAAGTCATTTGGCTTTAACATAGATTCCTTTAAGGAGACAGGTCAGCATTCGATTTATTATGCAATGCAATACCTCAATCCTAAAAATAAAAACCTATTCGTCCATAATACAAGGACTACA
>CALDEO010000093.1 GCA_937942465.1 uncultured Saprospiraceae bacterium | reverse complement strand
TTCAGGCACGTACTACTACAGAATCAAGCAAGTAGATATAGACGGAAGAAACGGCTATAGCAAGATGGTGTATGTAAAAGTTGAAAATGATATCAATAGAATGTCAGTATCACCGAATCCAGCGGTAGACAATGCGAAATTGAGCATTGACTTAGCGATAGGCGCGGCTACAGATATAGCGATCTTTGATAGAACAGGAAAGCTTGTAAGAACATATAACTTGGCTTACGAGAATGAAGGATATTCTAAAACGATAGAGATTAGTGATCTTCCATCAGGCGTATATACAATACACTTGATACAAGGAGAATTAGAAATGCACAATAAGTTGATAATCGTAAAGTAGATTAGCAGTTTATTTAGATGATTTAATATTAACACCTCCTTTGATTAATTTCAAAGGAGGTTTTTTTTATGTGGTACTGAATAGTCAAAATATGGCAGTTGTCCAATGTCAATTCCAATTCATTGGAATTCACTGTATATAATATTTAAACACATTACATTTGATACAAGGCGAAATAGAAATACACAGTAAATTGATAATCATAAAATAGGTTAGCAGTTTATTTAGATAGTATAATATTATACCTCCTTTGATTAAGTTCAAAGGAGGTATTTTTTTGTTGTGAATTGATAAAGGTTGTTCGGCTTGATTAGGTACAAAATGTCTTAAAATGGGTTTTTGTGGTGATAAAAGAGGTTTGTTTTACATATTCAAGAAAAAAAAGAAATATTTTTTTTATTTTTTTTTGTCTGATAAAATCTTCGAGATAGATTTAGAAGTTGCCATTAGAAGGTAAAATGATGGCTTATATGGTTATATTATAACCATATTTTATGCGAGTTGAAATAACGATGAATCACCAATATATTTTGAATTTGGTTGCTTTGTATTAGGCAAATACATATTTTAAATTTTTTAATATATTTGTGCTAATTCAGAAATGAATCAACCACCTTGAGAAGAAGTTTTACTTCGTGATAATAGTAACTGCTAAGTTATTGTGCCGTTAGGTACTCCTATTTATACAGTTAAATATTCTTGATGAATTATTCTACTTTTCGCATTAGTCTCATTTCGAGATTAAACCCTATTTCAACAGTTTATTATATAATAAACAATCTTAAAAGTTACAGAAAATGTAGCTCCTTTTTTCTCTTGCTATTTACGTTGATGACATTTAATCCTAATAAAATGGATGCATCAACTTATAATGATATTTGCGTAAGTACTGATTATAATATAGAATATGATAAGCTTGGGCCAGTTAATAGGGTTGAAGTTTATTCAATGTCAAAATTTATATTTCCATTTATATCTGATGAGGCTTCAGTAAATGATATTGAGGATTCTGAGGTTATTGAATGGGATAAACATTATTTATTGGATAGTTTAGGCACGCACTCTGATGTTTCGTTAGATCCAAATTTTGTTGGCCCAATTATACCTTCCTACACACCAGTTTTTAATGAAATTGCTAACAATAATAAGATATATAATAGCCTTGTTGTATGTACAACTGGTTCCGTAGATCCAATATGTAATAACCATTGGCAGGATCTTAATTGTACAGGCTGTGGCAGTCTAAGTTGTGAAGAACCAGCTGATGGAAATTTAAATGGCTCACAGGCAATTTGTCCTAGTACTGGAAACCCTCCAGCATATGAATGGCAATTCAGAAATGCAAGTAATAACTGGGTATGGGAGAATGCTCCCGGAGTTTTCTGGGAAGATGATTATAATCCTCCAAGTACATCTGAATCTACTTGGTACAGAAGAAGAACTTTATGTGCAGGATGTCCAAACTGGACAGAAACAGGCGAAGTTGTAGATGTTCACGTTCAAACTCCATTATCTAGTCCTGGAACAATTAATGGTGATTATTGTGGTACTTTTCCATACACTATTACAACCGGACAAATTCAAGGAATGGATTCGGAGAATCTTACTCAATTTATAGAATTTCAATGGAGACGAAACTGTGATGGCGGTGGATGGGAAACCCTAACCAATTTAAACTTTTTAGATGTAAATGATAATAGTCTAATTAGTTATTCTGTTACCAATAATTCAATGATCGGTAACACGACGTGTCTATATCAAAAAAGAATGAGAGTTCATGGATGTGATAGTTGGGTAACAACTCCTAATATTACTATTTCTAATCCAGATGGTTGTTGCACAATACCTGATGTTAGTAACGATAGTTTTAATAGTTGTCCAGGTGCTAATATATCAGGAAATGTTTCATCAAATGATTCGGATTTAACTAATCCAAGTTATTCTTTACAAAGCGGAGGTTCTGCAACCTCTAATGGATCATTGAATGTAAGTTCGAATGGTACATTTACATTTGACCCAAGCGGCGAATCATGTAATACTTATAATTTCACTTATAGAGTATGTAATAATAATGATCCATCATGTTGTTCTGATGCAACAGTAACAATGACTTATTCTGACAATAATGATCCTGTTCTAAATAATGTTCCGTCAAATGTGACGGTAAGTTGTAATTCTATACCATCAGTGGCTTCGCCCTCAGCGACAGATAATTGCGATAGTAATGTATCAATAACAATGAATCAAACGACATCAGGAACAATATGTACTGATTCATATACAATAACAAGAACATGGACAGCGACAGATAATTGTGGTAACACAGATGTAGAATCACAAGTGATTACGGTAAGGGATACGACTGATCCAGTATTATCTGGTGTACCAGGTAATGTAACTGTAAGTTGTAATTCGATACCATCAGCGGCATCGCCTTCAGCGACAGATAATTGTGATAACAGTGTAAGTGTTACAATGAATCAAACGACATCAGGAACAATATGTACTGATTCATATACAATAACAAGAACATGGACAGCGACAGATAACTGTGGTAATACAGATGTAGAATCACAAGTGATTACGGTAAGGGATACGACTGATCCAGTATTGTCAGGTGTGCCAGGTAATGTAACGGTAGATTGTAATTCGATACCAACAGTGGCTTCACCATCCGCAACAGATAATTGTGATAACAGTGTAAGTGTTACAATGAGTCAAACGACATCAGGAACAATATGTACTGATTCATATACAATAACAAGAACATGGACAGCGACAGATAACTGTGGTAATACAGATGTAGAATCACAAGTGATTACTGTTAGAGATACAACGGACCCTGTATTGTCAGGTATTCCAAATGATATAACAGTTGGTATAGATTGTGATGCAATCCCTTCAGCTGCTAATCCTACAGCAACAGATAATTGTGACAATAGCGTAACAGTAACAATGAGCGAGGTAACGGAGGCGGGAGCTTGTTCAGATATTTATACAATAACAAGGATGTGGACTGCAACTGATAACTGTGGTAATACAGACGAAGAGAAACAAGTAATTACAGTTGAGAGCACACCAGATCCAACGCCAGTAGGCGATGAAAGATGTGGACCAGGTGTTGTTAATCTTACTGCATCAAGTACTAGTTGTGTCAGTTGTGATGAAATAAGATGGTATAGTGCATTAACAGGAGGTGGAGTTATAAATACAGGAACAAGTTATGCTCCAAGTATTACTGCAACGACTAGCTATTATGTATCATGTTATAATGCTGCAAATGATTGTGAAAGTGAGCCTAGACAAGCAGTTGTCGCTACGATGAATGCGATTCCAACAATCGTTGCTAATCCGACATGTTCGTCAGATGGGTTGACGTATTCAATTGCAGTAACAACAACAGCTGCAACTGTTTTGATGAGTAATCAAGGAACTGTTACTGGGACAGCACCAAACTTTACAGTTAGTGGAATAACTACAGGTGTAAATGCACTCTTAGGTGCAATGAATAATACCACAACATGTAATAGTATGGAAACTGTAATGAGCCCAAGTTGTGCTTGTCCTGCAGGATCACCAACAGTAACAGGTGATGAAATATGTGGACCGGGAATGGTTACTTTATCAGCTACGAGTGGTGCAAATTGCGATGAAATAAGATGGTATGCTGCATTGACAGGAGGTGGAGTAATAAATACGGGAACAAGTTATGCAGTAAGTATTACTGCGACAACTAGCTATTATGTATCATGTTATAATGCTACGGGAGATTGTGAAAGTGATCCAAGACAAGAAGTTGTTGCAACGATGAATCCGATACCGACAATCGTATCGAATGCGACATGTTCGTCAGATGGATTGACGTATTCAATTGCGGTAACTACAACTGTAGCCAATACATTAACAAGTACTCAAGGAACAGTATCAGGGACGGCACCAAACTTTATGGTAAGTGGAGTGACAGTTGGTATGAGTGCAATGTTGGTAGCGACGAATAGTATTACAACATGTGATATTATGGAAACGGTAACAAGCCCAATGTGTGCTTGTCCAGCAGGATCACCAATGGTAACTGGTGATGAGAGATGTGGACCAGGAATGGTTACTTTGTCAGCCACGAGTGGTACTAATTGTGATGAAATAAGATGGTATAGTACATTGACAGGAGGATCACCAATAAATACAGGAACAAGTTATACTCCAAGTATAACAGCAACTACCAGCTATTATGTATCATGTTATAATGCTACGGGAGATTGTGAAAGTGAACCTAGACAAGAAGTTGTTGCAATAATGAACGAAGCACCAACATATACGACAGCAGCAAATCAAGGGACTTGTAATGGTGGTACTGCCAATAATGATGCAGTAATAAACTTGACTAATGTAATAGGAGAAGAGGCTAATATAATGGCTGGATCTACATATACACCAGGTGCAGATTATGGAGATGCAAGTAATACAAATGTAAGTGGCGGAAGCGGAAGCTTTACTGGTTTGATGCATGACACTGAATATACAATTAGAGTATGGAACACTAGTGCAGACTGCTTTTTAGATGAGACAATTATGACACCTTCTATCGCATGTTCTGTGGTAGATTTAGCATTAATAAAGGTGGTAAACACAACATCTACACCAGGTCCTTATATGGCAGGAAGTAATGTTGATTTTATGATTAGTGTTTTTAATCAAGGTAATTTAGATGCTACAAATATTGTCGTAGCAGATTATGTACCAACAGGATTTGTTTTCAATCAAGGGGACAACACCATGTTTACCTCAGTTGGTGGAGTTGTAACTTCCACAGTTGCGAGTTTAGCACCTGGGATGAATACAACTTTAGCGATTACATTACAGATAGATCCAAGTTTCCAAGGCGAAGGTTTAGTTAATAATGCTGAAATTATTAGCCATTCGAATGCAGAAAATTTGGATGATGAAGATAGTACTCCTGGGAATAACGATGGAGATACTGGCGAGTTGGCAACAGATAATGACTATGATGATGAAGACCCTTCTGCTCCAGGAACAATGGATAATCCTGCAGATGAAGATGATTTTGATCCAGCATTTATAGCGATAAATCAGATATTTGATTTAGCACTTGAGAAAGTGATAAGCGTATCTACACCAGGGCCATATGTGCCAGGAGGAACAGTAACGTTCAATATCGAAGTGTGTAATCAAGGTACATTAAATGCGTACAACATAGAAATTGACGATTACTTTATAGTAGACGAATTGGTATTGGCAGATGCCAATTGGACAATGAGTAGCGCAGGAGTAGCAAGTTTAAATAATGATATAGATTTTGTTGGTATTGGCGAATGTGCGTCAGTAAATATTACGATGGAGATCGGTTCTGATTTCCAAGGAACTATGATTGTAAATTATGCTGAGATTACTCAAGCTGATGACGATAACGTACCTGGTAATTACCCAACTGATGCGGATAGTACTCCTGGAGATAATCAAGGAGATGATGAACTAGCAAATGATGGAGAAACGGTAGATAGTGACACAGGAGCATTGCAAGATGATGATGCGGATAGTGATGATTATGATCCAGCACCATTGACAATAGAACAAGAGTTTGATTTAGCAATCCGTAAAACCTATACATCATGGGACGATACGAATATGGATGGTTTGATCAGTATAAATGAAGATGTAACCTTCACGGTTGAGGTATTCAATCAAGGAACATTAGATGCGACAGGAGTAGAAGTTACAGATTATGTACCTACAGGCTTGACGCATCCAAGTGGTGCTATGATGGTTAATATCATAGGGGATATTGCATCAGGAGCTTCAAGTTCATATGATATAGTAATGACAGTAGACCCAACATTTATGGGTGGTACGATAACTAATAATGTAGAGATCACAGCAGGTACGAACGCTTTAGGATTAGAGGATGAAGACAATCCATTGGGCGTAATTCAAGGAAGTGCTGATGATGTAAGCGAATTAGCTACAGATAATGATATCGATGATGAAGCCGCTGGAACACCAGGAACTGCGGATAATCCAAATGATATAGATGATTACGATCTAGCACAGATTATCGTTGGACAAGTATTTGATCTTGCGATAAATAAGGTAATTGATGCAACAGCAACGCCAGGACCATATGCACCAGATGATAATGTGACATATACAATAACAGTATATAATCAAGGATCATTGGATGCGACGGATGTAATAATAGAAGATTATATTCCAACAGGTATGAGTTTTGTGAGTAGTACTGACTTTAGTCTTCAAGGAGCAGAGTACTTAGCTACAGTAGCAAGTCTAGCATCTGGAGCATCAGAGACGCTTAGCATTACATTGAGTATCAACACTGACTTTATGGGTCTTAGCTTGACAAATAATTCTGAGATCATAGGAGCAACAAATGCTCAAGGGATAGAAGATCAAGATAATCCATTGGGTGTTGCACAAGGAAGT
>CALDEO010000092.1 GCA_937942465.1 uncultured Saprospiraceae bacterium | reverse complement strand
GCTGCTGTTATGGTTTAGTTCTATTGGGTTTTCGTACCTTATGTTAGATATTAAGACTGAGCCACTGCTACTTACTGGCTTATTGATTGGCTACCCATCCCTAGTTGGGTTTATCCAAAAAGCTAACTACCAGAACACTGTGATTGCTTCGATTGGGATCGCTATCGGGCTCATGTCCAAAGGGCCCATAACGATCGTGGTATTAGGCGCATTGCTCTTACCTTATCTCGTCAAAAACATCAAGACACAACTACATGTATACTGGATACTATTGATCGGTCTAGTGCTGTTATTCTTATCTCCAATGTTGTACGGATTATATCAACAATTTGATCTATATCCAGAAAAAATTGTCAATGCTAAAACGCAAGTTTCTGGGCTCCGTTTTTACTTTTGGGAGCAGTCGTTCGGCAGGATCACTGGTGAAAATTCGTGGAAAAACGAGCATGATCCATTCTTTCTGGTGCATAGCCTAGCTCTGTTCAGCATTCCATTTATTCATTATGCTTTAGTTGGTATCTATCAGTTTTTTCGCTGTAAAAGCAATCGTGATATCCTTTCTATTTCTATGATGTGTGGGATCATTATACCCATCACGTTGCTATCGACAAGTCATTATCAGCTACCACATTACGCATTTGTCAGCCTTCCATGGTTCTTTTATTTCGCAGTAATACGATACGAAAGTATTAAACAACTTAAGTGGTTAAACTATATCAATTACTTCTTTTGTGTTACCCTTACGGGAATATCAATGGCACTTATCTACTTATGCTTTTACGATATAGCATTTTCTAATCAATTATTATCTATCGTGCTACTTGCTAGTGGTTTCTACCTTATGCTATCACTTAAGCATTCATTGTATCAACTTGCTACCGCTTCTATGATATTGTTTAGTATTCTGATCCTTACAGTAGGTTCATTGTTTTCACAATATCAACCTGGCAATAACATTAAGGACCTTGTCGATAGAAATCAAATAAATAGCAAAACAGAGCTATTTTTCTATAACCGCGTATCTGACTCTGCTGAGTTTCACCTCGGCCATCGCATTCCCATTGCTAGCTATGAAGAGATCATCCACACCTCCGATAGCAATACTTATAAGTGGTACTATATGGCTAACGATGCACTACAAATGTTTCAAGATCAAAAAAGGAATATCAATCATATCGACTCACTCAATTTTTACGATGTCAATCGGATTAAGTTGAAGTTTATTTTTAGGGATCAACGCAAGCAATTGCTTGAGACTCGATATGTAGTACAAGTAGGTTGTGGCGAGTGATAACGTATTCGATTTATTAATATCCATTTAAGAGTCTATTCAATACAGCAATTTACAATTACCTTTGTAGTATGTCCACGCAGGCTTTTACTATAAAAACATCACACTTTGAGGGTCCATTTGATCTTTTGCTGTTCTTTATCGAGAGAGATGAGTTGGATATTAATGATATACCGATTTCTAAAATCACCAATGACTTTCTAGATTATATCCACGAACAGCAATCAATGGATATTGATCTTGCAAGTGAGTTTATACTTGTAGCTGCTACCCTCATGCGGATCAAAGCAAAAATGCTACTTCCACGTAAAGAACTAGATGAGGATGGTAACGAAATAGATCCTAGAGAAGATCTCGCTCGTAGACTCATCGAGTATAAGCGATACAAAGAGATTATCGACGAGATGAAAGATCTCGAGGATACCAGATCTAAGTCTGAGCTCCGTGGTAATACATCAACAGAACTCAAAGAAATAGCAACCAAAGCATTGGTCGATGTCGAACTAGAGTCGCTCACGTTATTCAAGTTGCTACAAGCATTCCGTAAGGTAATGGAGCGACATGAAAACGTCAAAAATAGAACGGTCCACGAAATCGTAAGGCTCAACTATACCGTCGAGGACCAACAGGACTATATCCGTACAAGTATAAGACGAGGTGTCAAAACCAGCTTTACCGACTTATTTAAAGGAATGAAAAATCGGATCCATGCGATCGTTACATTCCTTGCATTACTAGAGTTGCTTAATCTACAACAAATCAATATCGTCCAAGGAGAAGGAATGAATAATTTCTGGGTTAGTGCTTTGGATGAGGAGGAGTGATAGCTTGGTTTCTTTTGGCCTTTTGGGCCAAGGGGTTTCTTTTCTTCGAAAGCCTGTCAAGCCGTAGGCATGAGATTCTGGGTTTCCAGGCTTGATGTAAGCAATGTGATTTTTTATCTACAAACTATCAAATGCTCATGGAACCAATATCAGTGTAAAAAAGTTAGTATATTTAAAGAAATAATTCATTCATGCCGTTATTAATTTCAGATCAAATTTTAGAAAGCGTTCGTCTCTCAGACGAAGAGTTACTTATTGATATTGCATGTTATTTGTATGAAAAGAAAAAGCTTGGTGCAGGAAAAGCAAGAGAACTATCCACATTAAATCACTTGGACTTTCAAAAAGCCCTTGCCTCTAGAAATATTGACTTACACTACTCCGAAGAAAGTCTACATCAAGAACTTAATAATCTAGGAATAGCATTTTAAGAAGTGATAGTTGTTAGCGATACATCTTCAATTTCTAACCTTATTCAAATCAACAGGGTTGAACTTTTAAGATATTTTTACAAAGAAATCATAATAACTCCTGCCGTTGAAATGGAGCTTTCAAGGATACCTAAAAATAAAAACTTTGTTTCTAAAGCACATTGGATAACAATCCGACCTCCTAAGGATCTATCAAAAGTAAAAGAACTTTGTAAGCAACTTGATTTAGGTGAATCTGAATCCATAGCTTTAGCATTAGAATTGAAAACTGATTTAATACTCATGGACGAATACTTAGGTCGTGAGCTTGCAACAATGCATAAACTTAAGGTAATTGGAATTATTGGAGTCCTAATCAGAGCTAAACAAGAAGACCTCATAGCATCATTAAAAACTGAAATACAAAAGCTAAAAGCTGTAGGGTTTAGAATAAATATAAAGTTAGAAACAATGATTATTGACAAATTTGATGTTTGACTTTATAAAAGACCTCATCGCTTAAAGCGATGTAATATTTAAACCATTTCCTACAAAATGCCTCTCATCAAATTATTTTCTGTCATACGACGCATACCTCAAATAAGGTATATTCCAATAAATTGCGATGTTTTTTAAATACTTAAGCTAGTAATAGCCTAAAAAATGTAGTAATAACTATCTTTGCAGCGAATTTCGATAAGGACATAAATCCTGACTAAAAATAGAATATTTATAGCATGGCAAATACAGGTCAAATTAAACAAATTATCGGTCCAGTTGTAGACATCAGTTTCTCAGCAGAAGGATCTAAGCTTCCAGAAATATTAAATGCACTCGTGATCGAAAGAGAATCAGGTGATTTAACGTTTGAAGTACAAAGACACTTAGGTGAAGATAGCGTTAGAGCTATTGCAATGGATTCGACAGATGGTCTTACTAGAGGTATGATTGTAACGGATACAGGAAAACCTATTTCAATGCCTGTTGGCGACCAGATCAAAGGTAGATTGTTTAATGTAGTCGGTGAGGCTATCGATGGTATCGGTGCTGTCCCTAAGGGTGACAATGCACAGTCGATCCACAGAAAGCCGCCTAGATATGAAGATCTATCTACGGAGACTGAAGTACTTTTAACAGGTATTAAAGTTATTGACTTGATCGAGCCATACCAAAAAGGTGGTAAGATTGGATTATTCGGAGGAGCCGGTGTAGGTAAAACCGTATTGATTCAAGAGTTGATCAACAACATTGCAAAAGGATACGATGGTATATCAGTATTCGCAGGTGTTGGTGAGCGAACAAGAGAAGGGAATGACCTTATGAGAGAGATGCTAGAGTCTGGCATCATCGATTATGGTGAGGAGTTCTTGGAATCTATGGAAGCAGGTGGATGGGATCTAGGTAAAGTAGATCACTCTAAACTTGAAAATTCAAAAGCAACATTCGTATTCGGACAGATGAATGAGCCTCCTGGTGCAAGAGCACGAGTAGCACTTTCTGGTCTTACAATGGCAGAATACTTTAGAGATGGTGATATGACTGACCCTTCAGGTGGTAAGGATATCTTATTCTTTATTGATAATATATTTAGATTTACTCAAGCAGGATCTGAGGTGTCAGCACTTCTAGGTCGTATGCCTTCAGCAGTAGGATACCAACCTACACTTGCAACGGAGATGGGTCTAATGCAAGAAAGAATTACTTCTACTAAGAGAGGTTCTATTACATCAGTACAAGCGGTATACGTACCTGCGGATGATTTAACGGATCCAGCACCAGCGACAACATTTGCTCACTTGGATGCAACTACAGTACTAAGTAGAAAACTTGCTTCTCTTGGTATCTACCCAGCGGTAGATCCTCTAGATAGTACTTCTAGAATCTTAGAACCATCTATCGTAGGTGACGAGCACTATGATACTGCTCAGGATGTAATGAACATCTTACAGAGATATAAAGAATTGCAAGATATCATCGCTATCCTCGGTATGGAAGAATTAAGTGAAGAAGATAAGCAAGTAGTACACAGAGCGAGAAGAGTGCAGAGATTCTTATCTCAGCCGTTCCACGTTGCAGAGCAGTTTACTGGTCTTAAAGGTGTATTAGTACCGATAGAAGAAACAATCAGAGGATTCAAGATGATCTTGAATGGTGAGGTTGACGAATATCCAGAAGCAGCATTCAACTTGGTAGGTTCTATCGATGATGCAATCGCTAAAGGAAAGAAAATATTAGCTGAAGCAAATAACTAATCGAAATGCAACTAGTCGTACTAACACCAGAAAAAGAAATCTTTAACGGTACCATTACGTCTGTTAAAGTACCTGGCACAGATGGTCAATTTGAGATATTGAAAGGACATGCTCCGATCGTATCTTCTCTAGTCCAAGGCAGTGTTCGTATCACTGATACTAATGGTACAGATAAAATATTCACAATAGACAAAGGGTTTATTGAAGTTCT
>CALDEO010000091.1 GCA_937942465.1 uncultured Saprospiraceae bacterium | reverse complement strand
TGTAGGTATTATGGTCAATTTATTGACCAGACATCAGGTATAGGATTTTCGACTTTATGTGGTTGAATGTTGAGTTTAACCATTAGAAATTGAGGAAACGGATCGTTTTTTTTATGGTTAATATTCATCATGTACTGAAGTATTAAAGTGAAATGCACATTGAGCAGGTTGAGAGAAATTTCGGAGCTGTTGCAAATGTTGTATATCTAATAAATAGGGTGATACAGAAATAGCACAACTTGACAAGCCTGAAAATTATCGTTATATTTACGACAAATAGTAAAGTTATGTCAATTGTTAGATTTAATGCTAAGCTTTTAGATACGGTCGAACTTGTCAAGTTATCGAGAAAGGGTATTGCCATTAGTCTTTTCGAAGAGATTGTAAACTCTTGCTCGTACACGGTCAAAGAATGGAGTAAATTCCTTCATTTGACAGAAAGAACAATACAACGCTATAAAAAAGAGAATCGGACTTTTGAAACCTTGCAATCGGAGCGAATAATTGAAATTGCGAAACTCCAAATGAAAGGCAAGGAAGTATTTGGCTCTAAGGAGTATTTTGAAGAATGGATGAATTCTAAAATCATTGCATTAGGAAGCATTAGGCCAGTTGAGTTATTGGATAGCAGCTTTGGCATTGATATGTTGATAGACGAATTAGGTCGAATCGAGCATGGAGTTTTAGCATGATAGTATATAGACTCACAAAAGAAAAATACAAAAACGAACTGAGTGGTAAAGGGGCTGAGATAAGTGGAGGTAGATGGAATAGTAAAGGTAGGCAAGTCATATATACCGGAGAGAGTAGAGCTTTATGTACAACTGAAGTTGCAGTACATACACCTCTTGGGATTGTACCAGGCAATTATTACCTACAAAGTATCAAAATGCCTAAAGTTGATATTGTAGAAATATCGATATCTCAACTGAGTAAAGGCTGGCGCAATTTTCCACATGAAATTTCAACTAAAATTATTGGTGATAAATTGATTGATGAAAACCAATATTTGATCATTAAAGTACCATCGGCGGTTATCCAAGATGAGTTTAATTACTTAATTAATCCAAGGCATAAGCTATTTCCTAAGGTCCGTTTATTAAAGATTGAGGAGTTTAAATTTGATCGAAGATTATTTGAGAAGTGATTTTTATAAATATTCTACATCTTCAGTTTATATAACCAAGGATAAAAAACAATGAAAATTTTAGAAAAAATACTGGTCCCGTTTTTTATTGCTACATTTTTATTGCGAATATTTGAATTGACTAGTACGATTGGGTTTCTCGCTCTATCTACATGGCTTTTATCTGCCTTGTATTTTGTTGGAGGATACTGGCTTTTTAAGTCAGATAAAGAAAGCAGTGGTGTTTTTGCGATTCTAACTGGAATCGTATTTTCTTCTTCTCTTTTGAACATGCCATTTCTTGTAGTAAGAAATATGGCTTCATATTTTAATTTCATACCTATTGCCAATGGCCTTTTGTTTTTAGCATTAGTAATTGTCTTTTTTAAAAGTAAAAACATGAGTGCCAGTCCACTTAACATAAAGGGGTCACTGATTCGATCTTTTTTTATTTTAGTAATCTCGGCAGGTTTTACCTATATACCGTTATCCTTTAAGCCTTTTAAAGCTTTAATTTATTCACTTAATTATGGTTCTCCTAATGTAATATTAGACCTAAAAATAGTTGAGTATAAAGAAAAAAGTAAACATTCTTTGAATCAAGGGAATTGTGATTTAGCAATTAGACATTGCCTTAACGCAGTAGGTTATGGACAAAATTGGATTGGGTTAACTACTGGTTATGAATTTGATTCAATGCGATTAGAAGATGTAATTTCAAAACGAGATACATCAAACCGTACAGAGCATAAGGATATTGGTCAGCTTTATATCAATTTATTTCAAGCCTTAGATTGTAAGGCAAAAAAGCTTTACACCGAAGGGAGTTATGAGGAAGCTTTAGATTTCTACACTAAAGCAGATGATGTAATATACTACTACCTTGCAAAATCTAGAGTTTGGATGACAGAGTTGGCTCACTCAAAGAACCGCCTTGCTATATGTTACAAAAGGCTTCAAAATTTTGAATACTCGGACTCTCTGTTTTTGGAGGCAGTCAATATTTACGAAGAAACAAATGATACTTTAGATATAAATGTTGCTAAATTCTATACTAATCTTGCGAAATCCTTGTACGAGCGAAACTTACCAGAGTACTCAATAATATTTAACAATGAATCAATTTTAATCCTAGAAAGAGATTCATCAGTTTTCAATTATAAAACAGAGATTTATGATAATTATATAAATCTTATTCAAAACTACTTTAGAACGGATAGTTTAAAAGAAGCAAAGATTGTCATTGATAAAACTCTTAAATTAACGGAGAAAGACTCCGTAAGTTATTGTACCGCAAGTCTGTATGAGGGATTATATTATTTCAGGAGTAATCAATTTGGTCGTGCTCAAAGTATTGTTTATGACTGCTTATCTTGTTATAAGAGTCGTCTTGAATCGGATCATCAAAATATAGCAGAAACGTATTTATTATTGTCTGAAATTAAGGTTGCGCTTGCTAAGTATGATGAAGCAGATTCTTTAATTAATAAAGGAAAGGAAATAACCATTAAGAATTATGGAATTAATAGCGCGAGATATTCAAACTACCTTTTAGTGGATGCTAACATTAAAAAGATAGTTGGTAACTATTCAGAATCGGAGGACTTATTTTATGAAGTATTAAATTCTTATAATAGAGAATTAGGTAGCGATAATTATAAAAATTCAGAAGTACTATCTGGATTGGCAGATCTTGAAGTGATTTTAGGCAAGTTTAAGCAAGCATTAATACATTCTAATAATTCGTTATTAATTGCTGAAGAGAATGAAAATCTTAAATACCCTGGCTCAACCTGGCTAATTAACAATGCTGGATATGTAAATTACTCTATTGGAAAATTCAAGATTTCGAAATCCCTTTATCAAAATGTTTTAAAAATTAATAATGAATACCAATTAGACTTATCCTTTACAAAGGCAGTTGCTTTTAATGGTCTTGGGTTGTTGAAGATTGTTGATAATAAATTTTATGAAGCAGACACATTGTTTAGACAATCCTTAAGTCGACACTTGGAGTTATTCTCAGAGAATCATCCAAGCACTGCAATAATTTATTTAAACTACTCAAATTTAAGAATTGCCGAGAATAAGCTAGTTGAAGCAAGAGATATGTTAACCAAATCATTAGAAATTAATTCTAATTTCTTTGAGAAGGATCATGTAATATTTGCGGATATATTTATTGCATTTGGTGATTTGTCAAAAAAAGAAAAACAAGGCAAACTTGCAGAACAGTACTACCAAAAAGCGTTAAATATTTACACTGACAAGTTTAATTACGACCATTACAAGATTGAGATGATTAAAGATGAAATAAAGAATATTAGTTTCGAGGATTAAAGTTTATTGGTAATTATCATTGCTTCCTTTTAAGCTCTTTTTTTTAATAAAGTTCAATAACACTCATCTTATCACACGATAATCTACTCCCCATAAACCACCAATGACAAAAGAAGAAATTATAAAGAATATCAGTGAAACATACTCTACCTTGTCATTGGAGTGTCAAGAAGAGTTGCCTAATAAAGCGACTATATTGTCTTTAGAAAAAGGGTCAATATTAGTAAGAGAGGGGCAATACTCTGATAAGACATTTTACATCATCAAGGGATGTGCTCGGGCTTATTATCTTAAAGATGGTAAGGATATCTCGGATTGGTTTGCATTCGAAAATGAATTTATAAGTGCTATCGTTAGTTTCTTCACTGAGAAGCCAAGTCCTCACTATATAGAGTTATTGGAAGACTCAATACTTATAGAATTGTCAAGAGGTGATATTGAGGGATTGGCTGATAAGTACCACGATTTTGAGCGACTCCTACGAGTCATTGTGACACAAACGATGTTGAGTCATCAAGAGAGAATTGCCTCTATGCAATTCTATAATGCAGAACAGAAGTATGAGAATCTTTTGGTTATTCGTCCAGACATAACACAGCGAGTACCATTGACCGATATTGCTTCTTATCTAGGTATTACACTTGAGACTTTAAGTAGAATCAGGAATCCTAAAAACAGAATTTGATATAAATCAAATGAATTGTCATTGGATGAGCCGTTCTTTGTGATAAAAGTTATGAAACGCATCCACTATATCTCCGGTTTGACTATTACCATCTTCGTTGTGCTGCATTTATGCAATCATGCGGTGAGTCTGGTAGGAGTAGAAAGTCATATCGCATTTATGGACAAACTACGTTTAGTTTACAGGAATCCAATTGTCGAAACACTACTTCTAGGAGTTGTACTCGTACAGATCATTTCTGGTTTGAAGTTGGCTATCATGCAGAAAGGATTAGCCGTAGGGTTTTACAAGAAAATACAAATTTGGTCAGGACTGTATATCGCAATGTTCCTATTGATTCATGTAGGAGCCGTATTGATGGGGAGGTATATATTACAGCTTGATACCAATTTCTATTTTGGTGCTATTGGATTAAATACATTTCCATTTAATTTGTTTTTCATACCATACTACGGACTTGCAATAGTCGCTTTCTTTGGGCATGTATCTGCTATCCATTTTCATAAGATGCGGAGTACGATCTTGGGGGTATCCGTTGAGCAGCAGTCGCGGATTATCTTTTTAATAGGAGTCGTAGTCGCTATTGTGATCCTGTATGGCATGACTAATGGCTTCAATGGAGTAGAAATACCAGAGGAGTATAACATCATGATTGGAGGGTAGAGTCTACTACAACTCTTTATAATACCCTCCTGCACAGCAGTAGGTACATCTTGTTCAGCCATGTATTAGCTCAAAAAAAAATAACAAGACTTTAAATTTTCGGCTAATATGAGTTTGCCTTTATCAGAATAAACAGGATGAAAGAACAAAGAATAATCCAGATGGAACTATATGTACCGTTTTTTAGTTATATTATACATATAAATTAATGTAATTAAAAAAAGCATGCAAGAAACAATAATTAACGAGGTGTTACCTACTATTTTTAAAGAATTGGAAAGTAGCGAAAATTTTATGGGTTGGGATGATCCTATACCGCTGGATGTTTTAGTCGGCATTGCAAAAGACGGAAAATTTAAAGTAGTAGTGTACCCTTTGCAAAGTGATTATTCCCAATTTATCAAATTTTCCACTTTTAGGAAATCTATTGATAGAAATGAATGGTGTAAAAGTCCAAGGTCGGTATCCAGTTCTATTCATCATGAGTTTAAAGATGAGCATATAGCAATTGATTTAAGAGATAATATGAATGACGTTATAGAAAGAACTAGAATAAGGTCAATATATGATTGGGTATTAACTACGTTTACACCAAAGTGTAATTGCTAAATTAGAACAGTTATTGTGATAGCATTCACAACCCCCCACAACTCCTCATAATACCTTCCTGCACAGCAATAGGTACATCCTGTTCACGCATATGACGCTGTAGCAATTTCAGTGATTGATTGATCTCAACGATTATACCTTTTGGGTTTTTGATGGTGTATTGATCGGCGATGTGGAGGACGTCCTTTATGTTGATATTATTACGTTTTCCGTTGATAGACAATGCTCTGTTGGTTTTGGTGAAGTTGATCAACGGGTTGAGAGCAAAAGTAAGATCATAGGCAGGTGATAGACTCCAGCGATCTTTATGTTGGTCATAGATAAACGAGTGATTCTTTAAGTGATCATCGGTATTGCAAAATACAATATTGAAAATCATCCTACGATACAGATCTTCGATTTGTGATTGTGGTAATTTCAAAAAGGAACAAAGACTGAACAGGTTTTCATAACTAGAGTTTGCGGCTTTTTGAAAATCCCAGCCAGTCATACCTGTAGCAGTCAGCACGTGTTGCTTTGCTCCGTCTTGGCGATCATATCGCTGTGTAGCATAGTGTTTGTTGTCGATGAGCTTAGAGGGCATCATGTGTATGCCTACCTCCTTGGCCGTGAGATAGTAACAATACTCTACGATCTCGCGAGGATAGTTGGTGTTGTCGTCCAATGCAAGCTTAACGATGTAGTGTAAGTATGTATCAGAGTATGCGATATCTCCAGGGATGATGGTGCCATTTTGTTTATGCTCTGATATCAATATTTTGGGTCGTACACCACCGGCGGAGCTACCAATTTTAAAGATATTGATTAACGCTTCATTGTTAAGTTGATCTTGATTTGATGATCGCTTATTGTCTAGTACCGATTGTAGGACTTCTATTATTTCATCTAGGTTAATGGTCGCATTGGAGGGTACGTCTTTGCTAGGGACATACTCTAATGCTCCCATGCCTCTGTTGGACACATATGCGAGTTGCTCTAGTACATTGATATCGGACTTATCATTGGCGGTAAGCCAAGTTTTGAATATCAGATTACCAAACAAGTCGGGTAGGGAGTCTGCAATCTGTGGCGGCAAGTTTTTAAAGGTATCTGTATTGTATTGATTGAATATTTGCGCCTGAGGTACTCTTCTGATAATACCCGTCAACGGGAATACATTCAACATCTTACCTTCCGCCAGAAAATCAGGATTGTATTGAAAACTACTAATAGATTTGTTTTCGTCGAGACCGATACGACCGAGCTCCGTACCAAATAGATGCAGGTTTATGATGTTATTGATAGCCATCTAGTACAATGATTTGATATCACTAAATTGTGTCTTAGCAGTAGATACTTCATTGAATATTCTATCTAGTAAGTCTAGCTCTTTCAATGCTTTCAATAAGGTATCGATGGTGAAGTTTTTGCCAGATTCTAGATTAGAGATGGTATTCCGAGATACATT
>CALDEO010000090.1 GCA_937942465.1 uncultured Saprospiraceae bacterium | reverse complement strand
TTTTATGGATATTCGTTTACTCGGTTGGTACAATATTTTAGCATTCCAATCATCAAATCCTAGGCTCTGATCTGCATTGACAAATCCCGCTTCGACTTCCTCTGCTTGGTCATCAATTTTAGAATATTGAAAAACTTTAGTCCCATAACTCTGCAATGGAGGAGAATCATAGAAACTACTGATACTATGCCTACCTCCCAATAAAATAGATAACTTATCGGATACGATCGGCAACTCTAGATTGAAGTGAGCCTCGGTCAATGTCGTGCCTATACTGCCATGCGTTGCGGTAGCGATCGAGTCCGTCAACGAGATATCAATGATGCCACCTACCCGATTGTCATAACTCGGATCGTAGGCATTTTTAAAAATACTTACTTCGTTAACCGAAAAAGGATTGATCGCCGATATCATCCCAAATAAATGCCCCGAGTGGTATAGCGTCATCCCTTCCCATAGGATGAGGTTCTGGTCTGGCGAGCCACCTCTGATCTGTAAGTTGGTAGCGCTTTCATCTAGGCTATGGATACCTGGCAGTAGTTGAGCAGTTTTTAATATATCATGCTCAACGTTGGAGTGATACTTAGACAATTGCTCATAGTCGAGCTTATATCCGCTATACTCCGCCCCTTGCGTGATCCCATCTAATATGTAATCTGTGACTACAATCTCTTGATCCCAGAAAGCATCATCTATAGCAAGTGTATAATAGGGACATGCATCTATAGGCAATGCTTGCAAGCTGATTGATCGAGTCTTATACCCTATATAACTGATTGAAATTTGTTCATTTTTAAATCCTTCATAAGTCATATCAAAGTACCCTTCACCATCCGTCTGGACTCCTACCGTGGTATTATCCACAATGATATTTGCAGCGATCAATGGTTCTTGACTAGTGGCATCTCTCAGCGTACCACAGGCTCTATAACTTAGACGATCTGGTAGGTAGATCAATATTGTTTGAGCATCTCGCTCGTAGCTAAGTGGGCTGTTGTAAAGTATGTCTGTGATAGACTCTTGAGGTAGTTGTAGATCTACACTACCGGTATAAAAGTGTTCTTTGAGCAGGTATGGTTCGTAATTAAAGACAAGATCTGAGTTCTGTTCCAGGGCAATGATGACCGAGTGCAAGTCTTCATTTTCAAATATTAATTCTTTTTTTTGAGCTGATGCTAATTGGAAGATTAGATTCGTTATTACGAATACCAAAATTCTAATTTCATATACACTCTTTTTACTCAATCAATACTGTTTTTTGATCGGCTGCGATCTGATATTTAAGACCCAATGGTTTACAAATACTTTGTAGCGCCTTGTTTAAGTCATCATGCATGAAGTTACCAGAAAAACTTCGATCCAATGGAATAGCCGTCACAGTAATATTGTATTGTCTTTCTAATTCTTCGAATACATTCAAAATATCCTCATCATAAAACCTAGATGTATTGCTCATCCACATGGGTCCTTGATGTGCTATTTTCTGTTTAGCATTCATGGTGCCGTGTACGATATTCACAGATTCATCTTTGGTCAATATAGACTTTTGACCATTAGCCACTACTTGTACACTGCCTTCATAGCATTCTACATATAGCTTATCACCCCAGGCTCTGATGTTAAATTTAGTCCCCAATACGGTGATCGATCCATTGTCCGTATTGACTACAAATGGAGCTCCTTTCTCTACTTCAAAAAATCCTTCTCCACTTAACTCCACTGTACGACTCTGATCCCAGTTGTCCA
Source organism: uncultured Saprospiraceae bacterium (assembly GCA_937942465.1). Taxonomy (GTDB): domain Bacteria; phylum Bacteroidota; class Bacteroidia; order Chitinophagales; family Saprospiraceae; genus JAHDGW01. Next base: position 1,542 of record CALDEO010000090.1, on the reverse strand, counting down.
TATCATAGGTCACACTAGAGCCATCATTAACTACGATCGATGTACCATCTATTAAGTTGGTTGTTTCCGTCGATCCATTATGTGCCATTACTGTTTCTGATCCATCATTGAAGTAGCTAATACCGACTGTAACTAGCACTAAAAGACTTGCTGCTATTGCCGTTATTTGACGCCAGTCTAGTCTTCTTACTTTTGCTTTTGCTGGTGTTCTACTTGCTTTTAGTTTTTCGTAACCTGCTGTGGTATCGTATTTGGGCATAGACCAGCCATCTACGGTCTTGATGACGTGGTCTAAATCTTGCAAAGAACCCTCCTCTTGAAGCACCTTCAATTCTTCGGGAGTGATCTCTCCGTTCAGCCAACGTGCATATAGAATATCTTTGTTTTGCATTATCTCTTTTTTATAAAACAGCTTAAGCCAATAAAACCCTACACCTTTATTGATGTTTTTCGCAAAGCAGCTAATGCTTTATGCATTCTCTTCTCTATTGCCTTTACACTTACGCCTAGTTTTTCGGCTATTTCTTTGTACTTCAACTTATCGATCCGATTCATCAAGAACACCTCTCGTTGTCCCTCTGGCAATGCAGCTATCGCGGCTTCTAATTTCAACTTGAACTCCGCCTCCTCTAGTAAAAACTCGGGCGACTCATCATTTCTATCTGAATGTCCACGCTGTTCAAACTTTAAAACAACTTTACTATGCTTGACTTGATTGAGAAATAAATTATTTGCTACCGTAAATAAAAAAGACTTTGCTTTTTCGATGGATACCTTAGAGCATTGCTCCCACAATTTACCATAAGCATCTTGCATCAAGTCTTCCGATTGCTGTCGATTGCCCGATTTATAGTACATAAAGTTAATCAAGTGCTCTGCATGAGACTCAAATACTGATTTATAAACTTCCTCTTGACAGACGGATTTAGACATATATTGCTTCGCTTTTTGCTTATTGATATAAAAATACAATTACCAACTGTAATACATCGAAAAATCAAAACCTTTAAATAAAACTAACATCAGTGGTAGGGTTTTTCATCTATTGAATGTTTCATATCAAACAAGGATACATTCATCAACATCAAAAAACAAATTGTATGAAACATCTTACACTCATCATTACGATAATATTGATCGTACAGTCTCATGTTATGATTGCTCAAGGTTCTATTGGTACGGTACAAGCCAATACCAATATGGCACTACCAGCCTCATACAATTATCAAGAATACGTTTTTCCAGAAGGTCACGATGTAGGTACTTGTCTAGGTATCACCAACAACACTGCCGTTATTGAAAATGTATTTATATCTCAAACACATAGACATGCCCTAGATCATCCATTGTTATTTACAATAGGAGAACGACCCGCCTTATTTCAGCTTGCTATTACTGGATCTGGAGCATCTCCTGATGTTGTGGTAGAAGGATCTATAAGTGGTGTATCACAAGGTACATTGTGTATGTCAGGTCCATCAACACTGCCTGCAGCCATAGATATGAGCATTCCAGACATGGAAAATTACTTTACTGTAACAC
>CALDEO010000089.1 GCA_937942465.1 uncultured Saprospiraceae bacterium | reverse complement strand
TAAGACAACTAATTTTTTCATAATCTGTTATTTGATGCGACCATATTGACTTGTCGCTAGATAAAATCACGATATTATATACAATCTAACGTTTTATTGCAAAATAATTACATACCGAATTCTACCTTTGTGACTATGATTGAAAATAATATGCTACAGAACGACTTGCTACTAAGAACATTACGTAAAGAAAAAGTGGAGAGACCTCCAGTATGGTTAATGCGTCAAGCAGGTAGAATACTGCCGCAGTATAGAGAAGTAAGAGCATCTGTTGATGGATTTATCAGTTTGGTAACGAACCCAAAGCTTGCGGCGGAGGTAACTATCCAGCCAGTGGATGAACTCAATGTAGATGCAGCAATTATTTTTAGTGATATATTGGTGATACCAGAAGCAATGGGATTGCCTTATGAAATGATTCCTGGAAAGGGGCCTTTTTTTCCAAAAACAATACAAGGAGCATCAGATGTTGCAGATCTGGTATATGGCGATGAAGCTGCGCAGAGGCTTGGCTATGTCTTTGAAGCGATCAAAGAGACTAAAAAGGGATTACAGAATAGAGTGCCATTGATTGGTTTTTCTGGAGCTCCTTGGACGCTAATGTCATATATGCTCGAAGGGCAGGGTAGTAAGACATTCAGCAAAGCTAAAGCATTCTTGTACAGACATCCTGTAGAGGCAGAGATGCTATTGGATAAATTGACTGAAACGATAATAGCTTACCTTAAATTAAAGATAGCGGCAGGTGTAGATGTAGTACAAGTATTTGACTCTTGGTCTGGTGTATTAGATCAAGATATTTACAGAAAATATATGATACCAAGGTTAAGACAAATTAAAGAAGCTATTACAGAAGTACCTGTTATTTTCTTTAGTAAAGGAGCTTGGTTCGCTTTAGAAGAGTTAGCTGCTATAAACCCAGATGCGATTGGTTTGGATTGGAATATTCCAATCGATGTAGCCCGACAAAAACTAGGACACGATCAAGTCGTACAAGGTAACTTGGACCCATGTAAGTTGTATGCTACACCTGAAGAAGTAAAAAATTATACGCTGAAAATGTTGGAAGGATTCGGTCCTAATCATATAGCAAACCTTGGTCATGGTGTATATCCTGATACGCAACTTGATACGGTTAAGTCATTTGTAAATACTGTTAAAGGTTATAAATATTAAAAATAGACTGTGTAAAAATTGACATAGCAGTAAATAAATATTACCTTTGAGTGTAAATGGTAACAGATGAAAGCAATTGAAATCCAAAAAGTATTGAAGGACAAATATCACTTAGATGATCATCAGTCAAAGGATATCTCTCAATACATTGAATCAATCATAACAGACTCAATAGAGCCTGTAACGACTATTGGCGAGCCGATGGTTGCATACCAGAAAGCTTCTTCTTCAGGGTCATCTGGTGCAAGTCATCAAGATGATATAGCAGTTAATACATCAGACAATAATACTACTATGATCTCAGCAGCGCTAATGCCCAATATCTCGGATCTATACACTAGCAATACTAGTATGTTGCTGGACTTACTCATAAACAAAAATCAAATAGGGCCTAAGTTTTTAGCTGAGCGAGTTTTTGATATGACTCAGAATACCTTTAGGGTATATCGTAATGAAAAAACAAAAGAGTTACCACCTCGACTCAAGGAGATAGGCTATGGTATCCATGAGTTATACAATAAAGGTATCCTACTCTTCGGTACAAAAGAAAAATTTGAAAAATGGCTCCAAAAGGAGCAGTATGGTCTCGGATATAGCAAGCCTATAGATATGGTTAATACCATGACAGGTATACAGTTGATATTGGAGGAGCTTATTCGTATTGAATATGGCGCAACAGCTTAAGTGTGGAGCTATATCGTATAACACATGATCGATGGTCTCGATCGCTTACAGCATCAGGTAGGAGTGCCCGATGGAATTCTAACTTAGTTGATGTCATCTATACTGCTTCTTCAAGATCACTGGCATGTCTAGAGAATGTTGTGCATAGAGATAGCTCAGAGCTCTCAGCGCTATACAAGTTAATGGTGATCTATGTACCTAATCAATCTAGTGCAACACAAGTATCCGTAAGTGATCTAGGCGATAACTGGAATGAAACTGGAGAGCAATCTTATAAGTCAACTCGAATACTGGGAGACCAATGGGCTCGATCTCATGCCAGTCTATTACTGAAAGTACCATCAGTCATTGTACCTAACGAGTTTAATTTTCTGATCAACCCCTATCATCCAGAATTTGCGCAAGCTAAAATAATTGATGTTGAGACGTTTAAATTTGATTTTAGGATTAAGAAATAATTTTTAGTTACTTAACTAGTACCTTATTCTCCAGAATGGGTTTTTTCTTCCTTCTTTTGAGTCTTTAATAAAGTCTTTAAGTTTAGCATTGAATTTTACAAATTCTATTTCCTTTCCTTTTAATTTTTTAGGAATTGGTAGCTTATCGATTGGAGTCTTTAAATCTACCTTTGTAGCTGTGATTACTGCGTTCTGATCATTCAAGTTTAATTCTAATATAGTACCTGGCAGTCCAGAATAACCCTCAGGTCCTCCAAAGAATGAAATGGCATCGGTAAACCATGCTACGACTTTTTGGTCCTTAACGTCATTTTGAGTTTCAGCTTTCATACAGATGTATCCAGCAACTTCTTTGATTTCGTTTAGAATTTTCCACTTGTACTTTGGTATTTTGTCTATGATGTGGTATTGTTTTCCTACAATTTCTACAAGATCATCAGTTTTGTTTTTATTATAATCTCTTATAATAACATACTTCTCTTCTTTCCAGGAGTAAGTATATTCAGAATCCTCTTCTTTGTAAGTGTATATAGATTTATCATCTTTAAATGTCAGATCGAAGTTCCTACCATCATTTTCATCGTTGCCCCATGTGAGTTTTCTTCTGTCTATATCCTCTTCTGTAACCCATGGCAACTCAGACATGATAGCAATCCAATCTGTTTTTCGATTATACGTTATAGTTCCTTCTACTTTTTGAGCTTGTATCTCAAAGGTGAGTAGTAGGATCAGAATTATATTTATTATACTTTTCATAATTGTCGATTTGTAGTATTTTTCTTCAAATATTAACGATGATGACTACCACCAAGAATCCTGACGTACATCAGATTTTATACCTCGTATGTTATACGTAAAACCTAGCATTACGTATTGAGCAAGGGCTACTGTAGAGCTCTGTGATAATTGATTACCTGACCCTCCTTGAAAGAATCCTTGATTCTGATTGAATGCATCATAAATAGAAAGTCTTACCTCTCCCTTATTTCCTTTCAATACCTGCTTATAGATCGATGCATTGAGTATTGGGATATTCTGACTTGTGTTAAATCGATCGTTGCTGTAGTAATTCATATTAAACTGAGAGTCAAAGAATAACCCTCCAAATAATTTGGTGTTAAACTCTACGCCAAGTGTAGTCTGCTTGGTTGTTTGGTTTTGAGTCGTTTGTATATCATAGGTGATGTTTGTAACACGATAATTGGCGTTAATATATAATGCCATGTCGTCATTTGGTGTAAAACTCAACTTCATAAAAGGAGTATAACCAATCGTCTGTGTTTCATTCTTTATCCCATTGACAAATATGTTCGCATTGAGGCTATTTGCTCCCATTCGCATTCTAGCTGTTAGTTTGTTTTTTACTATTGGGAAATTAATACTTCCAGATATTCGTGTAGAATTACCACCATCTATATTGACGGGAGTAACTGTTGTAATTAAGTTTTCATCTACTATTTCATTCCTAGATATTTGATTTTCGTATAAGGTAATATTACCATTAAGACTTAATCTTACACCACCCAGAGGATACGAGCGACTCATGTAAGTACCTATCCTGTTAGATATTTCTGGTGTCAAACTAGGGTTACCAGCTACGATATACAATGGGTTAGAATTATCTACAAAAGGTTGTAGGTCTGTTATTTCAGGTTCATTCACATTCCGAGAGTAGTTGATACTCACGTATGAATTACGAACAGGCGACATATTTATACTCAGATTAGGTATAAAGTTGTTGAATGTCTTGTCTATAGTTGTGCTTGGTTCACTAATGCCAATGAGTTGTAACTGACCATTGAGTTTGAGTGTCTGATATCCTAGTCCTAGCGATACATTGATACCATTATGTGAGTATCGCAAAGAACTTCCAATTCTATTGTAGAGTAGGGTATTTTCGTATTCTCTAGATAAAAATGGATTTAGTGTATTTTCAAAGTCTTCAATGTCAAGCACCGTTCGTTCGCCGGATTCGACACGATTACTAAAGTTGTAGAAAGTCTCAAAGAAAAACTTCTTACTCAGAGGTTCTACAAATAGGGCATTCGCTTTGATAAGATTCTTATCAGCTACGTCATTATTGATCCTTTCTATAATAGTCGTACTATCTATTGTAGCATCTTGGTTATAAAAATTAATTGTCGAATTTTGTCGTTGATCCTCTTTAAGCTGTGTACTGAGGTATGAGGTGTTAAGCCCCATGCTTCTACCTTTTTTCTTGAATTTCTTTCTTATTAATACAAGTCCATTGCCTAAGTAACCTGTCTTATTTGTTAAGTTATTTATGTCACTCGAGCTTCTTAACTGACCATCTCGTGCAAGGCTTATATCTCCGGTGTATTGTTCTTCCTGATCAATGAATGCTCCATTGAAGTCCGTTTTTATAGTAAGTAGAGAATCTAGCTCTTTTTCAAATTTTAATTCGACCCGATGACCTTGAGATCTATCGTCGTTGAATGTTTCTTGAGTTTCATTTTGAGTGAAATCAGTTATGAATTTATCTCTTATGAGTGATTTTTCGGACTTAAGTCCAGATAAGTTATAGTAATAAACGGCACTGACTTTTGTTTTGTCATGATCGTAATTGAAATTAAGCCCACCATTATAATTCTCAGGTAAGCCTGCACTATTATCAGCGCCAAAAAATATGGATTGAATACTGCTCTCGATACCACTACCACCTCCACCAAAGTAATACATACCACCGCCGCCGCCAAATCCATAATCCCCTCCATCTGAGAAGTTAAATGACTGAGACCCCATGAAGTCTTGATAATCGTCCCAAGAAAGCCCGTTTCTACCTGTGTTATTACCAACACCGACTAAGCTAAACTGTATTTTCTTATTGAATTTGTTATAGTTTCCTTTAAGTTCTTTTGTGTTTTCCGTTCCTATACCAGCGATCACTTTACCAAAACCTCCACTTTTAAACTCTTCCTTTAGCTCTAGGTTCATGGTCTTATCTTGAGATTGAGAAGTAGCTCCTGTGATCTCTTCTTCTTCCGTTTTAGTATCAAATACTTGAACCTTGGAAATACCTTCTGCTGGTAGGTTTTTGGTCGCAGCTTTGGGATCAGATCCAAAAAAGTCTTTACCATCAACAGTGACTCTAGTTACTGACTTACCATCTGCAAGGATAGATCCGTCGGACTCAACCTCCATACCTGGTAGTCTTTTAAGCAGATCTTCTACACTAGATCCCTCGGGTACCTTAAAGGTGGATGCATCGTACTCAATAGTGTCGCCTCGCATCTTTATCGGTGCCTTGGCCGCTTTTATAACTACTTCCATGAGCTCGCTTGCCATTTCTTTCATTGATAGTGAGCCTAGGTCGACATTGTCTTTGTCACTTGATGCATCTATGGTCAATGGGATATATCCTACATAAGTAGTTTTAACAATATGATTACCGAAAGGTACATCCTTGAATCTAAAAGATCCATCTAACTCAGATCTGGTAAAGTCAATCATCGTAGAATCTGACTTTTCTAATAAGAGTACTGTTGAATATATTAATGGATTGTTGAATGTGTCCACTATGATGCCATCAATCTTATAATTTGTAGATTGAGAAGATGCTGTGAAGCATAGGATTAATGAAAAAAGGAGGAAAGTTATTCGCATTGGAGTTCTTTTCCTTTAAAGTAATACCAATGTTTGTAAAGTCGATTAGAAAAAATGTTATAAAAATCTTAATACTGAATTAATAGAATAAACAGGGTCTTGTTTTTTCAAGATGAGATTACATGATTTAAGCTAATGCTTTACAAATCAGTGGTCTGTATAGAAAGTTTATTTGGATTAAAAACTTATGATAAGCCTGTAGGCAAATAGAAGAGACTACTTAGGAAAAGATTTCAAATTTGTTTTTTACTAATCCAACTTGGCACTATCAATTATTTGTCTATTTTTGCGACTAACCCATGAGCTATTAATAATGATGACATATTCAATAATCGATAAAATAATTGTTGTAGATGGGATGGTTTAATAGACTCAAAGACGGTATTCAAACCGCAACTAAGTTTAAGAAAGAAGCACCAGATGGTCTTTGGCATAAATGCCCTAGATGCGCTGCCACTCACACTGTTAAAGAACTAACAGAAAATCTTTACATTTGTCCAAAGTGTGACTATCATATTCGTATAGGTTCTCATGATTACTTTGATATCATCTTTGATGGTAAGTATGAAGAGTTGTTTACCGACTTAGTATCCACTGATTTCCTGGACTTTACAGACCTTAAGAATTATAACGACCGTTTAGTAGCAACTAAGAAGAAGACAGGTCTTAAAGACTCTATGGCTGTAGGTGTAGGTAAAATAAATAAAAAGCCATTAGTTATTGCGGCTATGGATTTTAGTTTTATTGGAGGATCTATGGGGAGTGTAGTGGGAGAGAAGATAGCTAGAGCTATTGACTATTCGCGAAAGCATAGGATTCCTTTTATGATTATTTCAAAGTCTGGAGGAGCTCGTATGATGGAGTCAGCATTCAGTCTTATGCAGATGGCCAAAACAAGTGCTAAATTATCACAATTAGCTAAAGAAGGTATTCCATATTTTTCATTCTTGACGGACCCTACAACAGGAGGTGTTACGGCGTCTTATGCAATGTTAGGAGATATTAACTTTGCAGAACCTGAAGCACTTATTGGATTTGCTGGACCAAGAGTTATCAAGGAGACCATCAAGAAAGATCTTCCCGAAGGTTTCCAACGTTCAGAATTTCTACTAGATAAAGGGTTTTTAGACTTTATTGTCAATAGACGAGTCCTTAAAGAAAGATTAGATGAGCTGTTAAGCATCTTTGTAGTCGCAGAAGTTTAAAACTATTCGATTGTTATTATTTTGAATGATTTGTCTAATGGATTTAGATGTTTCATCAGTGCAGATATATAGTCTTGTCCATACTTTGCTATCCAAGGAAGACTGTTGTCATAACGTTCTTGCATTCCATTATTAGGGAATAGCTTGTCCTTCAATTTCGTGATTTTATTTACATTGATTTCTTCACGAGATTTATATGCTCTCTTTATACGTCCTTCTATTTGATTGATGACTTTCTCTTGCTTCGTTTGCTCTGACAAAACCCAATTTTTTAAAGAAGGATCGGCGGCTTGAGCTAGCTTCGATAAATCTTTAAAGATCTGATTGTTTTGAGCGATATATTTAGACAAGTCAATATTATCATCGGTTTGGGCATGGATGAACTGGTGAATCATTTCATCATTTGATTGGAAAATATCCTCTTTCTTAAATTCTAGTTTTTGTATTTGTTTGATACTACTTTTATCAAGAATGAGGATAGAGTCTCGTCTCACGAGTATTGGGTACGAGATATTATAGAATTCAAATTGTGTTTTTCTTTCTAGCCAGTATGCAAGTTCACCACCACCACCGACATAGGCTAGATTGGGTAGGATATACTCTTGATAGAGCGGTCTGACTACAACATTAGGGCTAAATCTCTCGGGCGATGTATTAAGGATATTGAGTATCTCTAATTCTGTATAACTTTGGTTTTTGTCAACAATATGGTATTTATTGTCTTCAAATGTAATCCGATCTCTAGATCCTTCATCTAGTAGAAATAGATTAATATCTCGAGGGTGAGCTTGACTCTTATACCCGATTTGATCCAATTTGTCTTGTTGAGCTTGTACTAATTCTTGGCTTGCTCTCTCCGTTAGTTCCTTTTTTATTATTGGTATGAATACCCGTTTAAGTTTAGGGTTATCCATATTAAGCTGGATAAGTCCGTGCTCGTTGAATAGAGCCTGCACTAATCGTATTACAAACTCTTTGTAATCAGTAGCTTTAT
>CALDEO010000088.1 GCA_937942465.1 uncultured Saprospiraceae bacterium | reverse complement strand
AATGCACAAATGATAGGTATCAGAAAATAGACAGATTTTGATATCTGGTGAATGCCGTAATACGACAAACCAGCCATCAAAATGACATTAAGCAAATGAAAATTAGCTGTTGTAAACAAAATAAGAAATGTAATATTGCTATCTAAAGATTACTAGAAACAGAAGGCTATTTGCCTGCTGCTGCTTCTCTAGCGATACGAGCATCTCTGAAACTCTTCATAAAGAAGACCATTGCAAAGATAGATGAAGCCATCATTAGACCTACTCTTACAATACCTAAGGCATCTCCTTTACCTATCTGAGACATAAGTGGCTTACCTAAAGCGATAACGATCAATAAGGTCAATACTACAGCGATATGAGCTAATACTTTGTTGTCTTTTTTAATCCCATTTGATAATGCCATTAAAATAACACCTACTAATGGAGCAATCATAGCTGTCATCTGCTCCATACCTGAAGCCAAAAAACCCCAAATCCCTAACAGCATTAATACTGCTGCGTTTATCATATTTGCTTTATATGCGTTCATATTGATCTATTGTTAAAGTTTATATATGTAAATATACATTTGATATCGAGAGTTGTTCAGAACTCCCTTGATTTAATTTCTTTTTAGTTTTGAGGCTTTGAGTCTTGAGGTGTTAGTCTTGAGTTTTTTAGACATTGGCCTTGAGCCTTGACTTCCCTTATCTTAGATACTTAGTCTTAATCTATTATCTACCCAACTAGCTTCTAAGCAATGATCTAATATCTCTAAATCTAGAGTCTAGTATCTCCTCAAAAATCTAGCGTCTAATGTCTATTTTAAAACTCCTCCTCTTCAAATTCTTCTTCCTCAAACTCTTCCTCTTCAAACTCATCTCGTTGTACTTTTTCGTCTAAGGTTTGAGATTGCTCTTCCTCTACAGTTACTTGCTTATATCTCTCACAATCCACAATATCAAAATACTCAGCTGGTGGTTTGACAAACTTCGCATTAGGGTTGTATCCTGTAGATTCATCTGATTCTAATGCTTTGATAAACTTCTGAGCAATCGGTCTTGCCATCACAAATCCTTGTCCTTGATCCAATGACAAGAATCTTATCCAACGATCATCACCACCTACCCAAGTACCAACGACAAGCTCAGGAGTGATACCCATAAACCATCCATCTGTATAGTCATTGGTTGTACCGGTCTTACCACCGATCTCACTCTTGATACCCATACCAAATCCTGCTCCTACATTGTTCTTCAACATATCTACCATCACAGCATTATAGGCTGGGTTGATCGCTACATTTCTTTCGGGTACACCCGTATATATAACTTTACCGTTCTTGTCTTCAATCCTATTGATAAATACTGGCTCGGTGTATACTCCGTTATTGGCAAATGTCGTGTATGCCCCAGTCATCTCTCTCAAGGTCAAGTCAGCTGCACCTAGACACATAGACGGAAGATTAGGTACTGCTAGTCTACCACCATCGATTCGCTTATTTTTCTTGATACCGACATTATCCATCAACTCCCTGATCACATTGACACTACCCATCTCTTTGACAAGACGTACTGTGATAGAGTTTTTACTGTATAATAATCCTTGATAGAGGTTGTACTTGTTACCTGTAAACTTGCCATTGGCATTACTCGGAGACCATTCTTGATCTAGGTCAAAACTCGCATCACCAGGTGCAATACTATATTGGATATCATAGTATTCCTGACAAGGTGAGATCCCTTGTAGAGCGATCGCAGTTGTATACACAAATGGCTTGATCGTAGACCCTACTTGTCTTCTAGAGTTGACATGGTCATACTTAAAGTACTTGTGATTGATACCACCTACCCATGCTTTGATGTATCCAGTATTCGGATCTACCGCCAGCATACCTGCTTGTAGATGCTTACAATGATATCTCACAGAGTCATATGGAGTCATCTCTTTCTCTGTCTCATGCTGCTCGTTATAATCAAATACCATCATCTTGACTTTCGTCTTACGGAATATTCTCTCGTAGTCCGACAGTAGTGTTGCCCACTCTGATTTTAAGTTACTCCATCCTTTCTTGGACATGAGCTCCTTGTACTCTTCTACTCTATTCTTCTTGAGCTTACCATTGCTAACTGCTCCGTTGTAGCTAGACTTTCCTTCGTCTATAGACATCAATGTTTTGATGACATTGTCAGACATCGGTAAGTTGTTGTACTTATCATCGATCTTACTGAGCGACTCTCCGATGATACTCTCTCTCAGACTCAGGTATCGATCACTGGCTTTTACTTTCCGCTCTAGGACATCATAGCGTATTGCTTTCTGATTTTCATCCGCCTCGAAAGACCAAGGATCTTTTCCACTCCAGACATTCCAGAATGACTTTTGATTGGATTTCATATGTGAGATTACAGCGGCTTCTGCTTTCTCTTGGTATTTAAGATCTATCGTTGTGTATATTTTTAACCCATCCTTATAGATGTTGTATGCATTACCATCAGCATTGAGGTGTTCTTCTTGAGCTAGTAGGTCTTTGAGCCACTTGGTCAGTTCCGATCTAAAGTATGGAGCTAGACCCTCACTCTGTGTCTCTCTTGTAAATTGTGACATATCGATATTCTTAACGCTAAGTGTATCATATGCCTCTTGTGAGAGCTCATCGTATTTCTTCATTTGCGCAAGCACAATATTTCTTCTTTTCTTTGCCTTTTCAGGGAATCTTCTTGGATTGTATAGTGAAGGGTTTTTGAGCATCCCTACTAGAATCGCCGCTTCGTCTACTGACAATTCTTCTTGACGCTTATTGAAATAAGTCTCCGCTGCAGCCTGTATACCGTGAGCACCGTTGATAAACTCAAACTTGTTGAGGTACATCGTCATGATCTCCTCCTTCGTATAGCTTTTCTCCAATTTGACAGCAGTGATCCACTCTTTGAGCTTAACTTCTACTAATTTAAAACTACGTTTGATACTAGACATACCTCGTAGATTAGGTCTTACAAATAAGAGTTTGGCTAGTTGCTGAGAGATTGTACTACCACCTCCTGATCCATCATCACCCATCAGTACCGTCTTGAAAGCTACTCTGAATAATGCTCGAACGTCAATACCCTTGTGCTCAAAAAAACGAGCATCCTCCGTAGCAATTAATGCTTTAACGATATCAGGTGATAGCTCATCGTATCGGATAGGTTCTCTATTCTCGATATAGTATTTTCCGAAAGTCTTGTTATTGGTATCGTATACAATAGATGCTAGATCGTACTGCGGATTTTCTAACTCCTCGAATGAGGGTAAGTCGCCTTTAGATATGCTTGTAAATAAATAAACACCAGCTATACATCCTAAGATGGCTAACGTCCACATGGCATAGATAAGCCATGTAATCCAGTTCTTTTTACTCTTCGTCGCGGTTGTATTCTCAGACATGAGGTGCAGGTTAAGCTACAAATTTATGCAACTCCACCCTCAATAAGCAAGTTATATGCTTTTAATTATCATCAGAGTTAAAATTCGTCTTCAAATTCGTCCTCGATTAACTCTGGTTCTGCTGGCAAATCTCGATAATATAAAGAGTCGTATTTACTGCAATC
>CALDEO010000087.1 GCA_937942465.1 uncultured Saprospiraceae bacterium | reverse complement strand
TGAGGTGAATTTTAATTCTTTAAAAACGGATCTAATCCGATCGTTTTATTAATTCTGAATCTTCGTTAATCCTTCAAACATCCAATTGGCTAATGCTTGACGATTTTCTACGTATTTGATTCTGTCTTGATCTCTCTTGTTTTTGATATTACCTAGTTCGATATATACAGCTGGTGGGATGGTGTTGTTCAACAAGAACCAGTTTCGTTGAGTTACAGATCCTTTATAGCCACGACCTTTTTGGTATTTCTCGTATTTCTTTTTGAATGTCTTCTTTAGATCATTCGCAAGCTTTTTACCTGATTTTGAGTTTTTAGCATGCATGAAGTACGTATCCACACTTTGCTTTACATTGTCTCTAGAGTCTACATGTACGATCACTGCAGTCTGTTCTTTGATGCCTTTGGCAGCATACTTATTATACAAGTTGTTGATCGCTACAGTACGTTGTACAAGTCTTGCTTGTTGCTTTAGAGGTATTGTGAGATTGTCAAGACATACTTCGTCTTTGTCACAGTCTAGATAGTGAGCATCTCTGATCCCGTCATTGTGATCCTTGATGATCACATGTACGAGTGCTCCATGTTGCATTAGATTCTTAGCAAGTCTCAATACAACATCGTATGCATATTCATCTTCGCACATCGTCTCAGCACAAGTAGTACATCGAGTACCTGGGTCTGGTCCGCCGTGACCACTTACGAGATAGAATACTTTATTTTTTAATTTCTGATCTACGATATGTACGTTTCCTTCTTTCTTACCGAATAATGGTACGAACCTCGTTGCACCAGTAGGAGCATCTACAGCCTCTTGCTTGACACTAGTCTCTACAGCCGATATTTCGGTCTTCATTGCTACTTTTTCATTGCAATGTAGAGACGAGTAGGGTACCCATAAGATTTTACTATCAGTGTAGTTGGTCTGTCTGAGTTTCTTTGCTTTCAGGTATTCGTTATATTCCTTGATATTGACAGCAGTCGCCCAATCATCTATTTTAAGAGTAGATCTAATACTAGTACCATTGTACTCATATATGAATACGGGTATCTTATATTCTTGATCAGACTTCAATAGCTCATTGACATCGAGCTCATTGATCTCATAGAACTTATTGAGATTGCACTCTGATGGATTGACCTTATATCTTCTCAATAATGAGAATACACCATCGCCAGGCATGGTCTTGACCGTATGGAAGTACGGAGTTGATTCTGCATAAGTACTAGATAGGCAAGCACAACATATCAGTAAAACAAGTAAACGTTTGATCATATCCTGGGTATTAGATTTGCTAATTAAGTGTGAAAATACAAATTAAAATTAATTGTAATATATAATGGACTGTTAATGTTGATATAAAGCTGTTAAATAAATAATGTTAATGTATTCAATTCGATCATTTAGATCCGTATATTTGCTCTATGATGACAGATGTCAGTAGCATATGGCACTTAATAAAGAAGGATTTGAAAATTGACTTCAGGCAAGGTTATGCCATCTATTCTGTGCTGTTGTTTGTATTCACTTGTGTATTTATTGTGTACAAGAGTTTTACCGAGTTCAGCCCCCAGAGTTGGATTGTTATCTTCTTCATCATGCTGCTCTTTGTATCTATTAATGCGGTGCTTAAGAGTTTTATGCAAGAGTCAGGTGACTCCTCCTTGTATTATTATAGCATGCTCAATCCGATACATGTTATTGTAGCCAAGACTTTATACAATTTTGTATTTATAGTAGCGCTTTCGCTAATAATTTGGCTGTTGCTAATATTCTTTAGTTTCAATCCATTTTCGAGTTCGATTGATTTCTTTTGGACGATCTTGTTGGTCTCCTATGGATTTGCAGTTGTTTTTACTTTTGTTTCAGGATTATCTAAGGCAGATGGTGTCAATGCTACACTATTAGCTGTGCTGGGGATGCCATTGGTGTTACCGATCATATTATTAGGAATTAAAATAAGTTTCTCGGCAACAACGCTATTATCAGACACAAGTTTGGCTACAGACTTTATGTTATTAATAGGAATTGATTTACTTTTAACAGGAATTTCCGTCATACTTTTTAGTATACTGTGGAAATCATGAAATAAAATATATGATCAGACAAAGCTGGTGGAAGATTTTAGGTGTAGTTATGTTCTTATATGTTATCATATTTGGATTGCTCACGCCACTCAAGCCTGGTATTACAAGTGTCTCTCCGATCACGATCCCATCTGGTCAAGAGTTGTCTTTAGATATATCTAGTTACAATACTCGATATCAAGATGCGCAGCAATTGAGAGCTTGGCTTAAGATTGATTCCTTACATATTATCGAAGCGAGTAAGATCACAGCGTCTTCGGATAATACATTGAAAGCCCAGTTTACGATCCCCGCTCACTTACCTACTAGAGCTTTATCGGCAAGTACCGACCTGATTGTAGACAGTGATAGCGACGGATATGCATTATTACCCAATGCGGTATTTGTATCTCAAAGTAAGAAGCAGCTCGATATCAACGCAGGATCTCAACTATGGCAATCTAGCGTTATAAAAGATATACACCAGCCTACAGGTATTAAGTTTCCTTATCGGAATATTCTCAATGAAAGTGTACGAAATCTTTTCTTTCATGTAGCGATATGGTTTGCAATGTTTGCACTATTGATCGGTGCATTGTACTATTCTATTCAATATTTACGTAAGGGAGATAAACTCTATGATATATATGCAAGTTCACTCACATCGGTAGGTATCGTCTATGGACTGATAGGTATGGCGACTGGATCATTCTGGGCCAAGTATACCTGGGGTCAATTTTGGATCAATGATGTGAAACTCAATATGTCAGCAGTGGCATTATTAATATACCTAGCATATTGGATATTGAGATCATCTATGAAGGATCAGGATCAGAAAGCTCGTATATCAGCAGCGTACTCAATATTTGCATTTGCAGCATTGATACCTTTATTATTTGTGATACCCAGGTTGACAGATAGTATGCACCCTGGCAATGGTGGCAACCCTGCCTTGAGCGAAGACGATATGGATAATACGCTACGTTTTGCATTTTATCCTGCTATTATATCGATGACATTGATTGGTATTTGGATCAGTAGCCTAGCTATTCGATTTGAAGCTGTGAAGGAGTCTTTTTATATCAACAAAGCCAAGAATCAATGAAAAACATAAACAAGAGAATTCTAAAACTATTTACAATAACACTAACTTTTTTGATTTTTTCATTTTCGAATGCACAAGCGCAATCAAGTGAAGATTTCTTTCATAGCATTGGCAAGATTTACGTTGTTGTTGCAGTGATTTTGATCTTATTCATTGGGCTGTTTGCATATCTATTTTACCTAGACAGAAAAATCAGTCGGTTAGAACAAAAAATTGAGAAATGAGTCACAAACAAGCTAGCTTTTACGAAAGTGTACAGCGAAATTTTAACAAGGCTGCATCATTTACTTCTCACCCTAAAGGTCTTTTAGATCAAATTAGAGAATGTAATGCGGTGTACCAGATGAGGTTCCCAGTGAAAATTGGTAACAACTACGAAGTAATAGAAGCATACCGTGTACAACATAGTCATCACCGATCTCCTACTAAAGGTGGGATCCGTTTCAGTCATTTAGTAAATCAAGACGAGGTCATGGCATTGGCATCTTTGATGACCTATAAGTGTGCCATTGTAGATGTACCATTCGGTGGTGCTAAGGGTGGTGTTAAAATAAGTCCTAGAAAATATACGCCAGAGCAATTAGAAAAAATAACTAGACGATATACGGTAGAGTTAATCAGAAAGAACTTTATCGGGCCGAGTATCGATGTACC
>CALDEO010000086.1 GCA_937942465.1 uncultured Saprospiraceae bacterium | reverse complement strand
GTCTTAGTCAAATACATTAAGTATGCGTTGATATGTTCATTAATAAGGGATACAATATCATCATCGTCGGGATTTCAGTATATAATTTGGGATTATAGCTTGCAATTTTTTTAAATCACAAGATTACTGAAAACCATAATTTTAGATGGTATTACGTACTTTTGTACTCTTTGGGACTACATTCGTGCTACTGTAACGTTGTAATACCTGATTTGCTGCTAATGCAGCCGTTCTTTTTTAAAAGAAAAATGTTAAAATTTAACAATGAGTAAAAAAGTAAGAGTTCGTTTTGCCCCGAGTCCGACTGGACCATTAAATGTAGGCGGTCTACGTACTGCATTATATGACTATTTATTCGCCAAAAAACATGGCGGAGATTTCGTGTTACGTATAGAAGACACGGATCGAGCAAGAGAGGTAGAGGGTACCGAACAATATATAATCGATGCATTGGCATGGGCAGGAATATCTCCTGACGAAGGTCCAGGTATCGGTGGAGAGTATGGTCCATATAAGCAGTCTGAGCGATTAGATATATACTCTGGGTATACGCAGCAATTGATCGAGTTAGACAAGGCGTATTATGCATTTGATACATCAGAGGAGTTAGACGCTGTCAGAGCTAAGGCTGAGGCAGACGGTGGTTCTTTTAAGTACAATCACGCCATCCGTGGTGAGATGAATACGAGTATCGGTATGTCAGCTGACGAACTCAAGACTAAGTTGGATGGCGGAGCAAGCTATACCGTAAGACTTAAAATCGAGGCGGGATCTACGATTTCATTCGATGATACCGTGAGAGAGCATGTTACATTCAGCACAGATGAGATGGACGATAAGATCATCATGAAAGGAGATGGTATGCCGACATATCACCTAGCCAATATCGTGGATGACTACCTCATGAAGATTACGCATGTGATCAGAGGGGAGGAGTGGTTGTCTAGTACACCGCATCATGTATTTATGTACGATGCATTAGGTTGGGAGAAGCCTATTTTTTCTCACTTACCGTTAATATTAAAGCCAGTAGGTAAAGGCAAGCTCAGCAAAAGAGATAGTGCTCAGTTTGGTTTTCCGGTATTCCCATTAGACTGGGCCAATGCACAGGGAGAGATAGAGTTTGATGGTTTTAGAGAAGCGGGATATATGCCTGAGGCAATCATCAATTTCTTATCATTCTTAGGATGGAATCCTGGTACAGAGCAGGAGATATTTTCATTGCCAGAGTTGGTAGAAGCATTCTCTTTAGATAAGATCGGTAAGTCAGGAGCAAGATTTGATATCGACAAAGCCAAGTGGTTTAATCAACAATATTTGATCGCTTCCGCTAATGAAGACCTAGCTAAAGTGGCTAAAGGATTTTTTGCAGATGCATCATATGATCCTACAGATGCCGAGTTAGTTACTATTTGCGGATTATTTAAAGAGCGAATCACTAACTTAAAGGATCTACCTGCAGCAGCTCAGTTTTTGTATGAGATGCCAGCTGACATTGATGAAAAAACAATAAGAAAAAGATATAAAGCTGAGAACAAGGCACATGTCGAGACGATGGTCGATAATATATTGGCATTAGACACATTCGAGGCATCGGCTATAGAGTCTACGATCAAAGGCTACATTGGTGAGCATGAGCTTAATTTTGGGCAGATATTGCCAGTATTCCGTATTGCACTATCAGGTACATTGAAAGGGCCAGATATTTTTGAAATCATTGCCATGTTAGGTAAGGATGTTACTAAAACAAGAATGGCTGAAGGATTGGTACGATTTGATGCAATATTAGCAGCCAAACTAGCACAACAATAGATGAAAGTACATCGTATAAAAGAACAGATAGCATTATATAAGACCAAGCTAAAAGGAAAGCAGGATCCGTACGATCTCTTTCCATTTGAGGCGGTAGAGAACTATAAAAATAACTGGGACATCGAGGCGATGGACTTCGGCAAGATGTTCGACAGTAGTTTTAAGTCTGAGGTGTCTAGTACCTTATGGTCGGCAGATCAGTATCATCCTAAGCAGCTGATGCTTAAGTTTATAGAGATGGATAAGGAGTTTGTAAGACTCATGTTCAGAGACTTGTTTAAGGAGGATAAAGATATCGTCCTACGGGTCAATAGATTTACCTACTACTGTGATGAGATGTTATCATCGTTGATGAAAGTAGATCGTAAAGAGTCTAGTCACTATCATGGTGACTTGAGGATGGTGACTACCTATCTGGCGATGGAGTTTCCTGAGAAATATACGGTATATAGCTTTAAGATGTTTAAGTCTTTGATGATCCGATTGGAATCTCAAAAAACACCAGTTGTCGACGAAATAGCAAGATTTCAGACTTTGATGAAATCATTGTATACCAACTTTATGTTGAAGGATCAAGAACTAGTGAATACCATGAACGATATGGTTAAAGAAAACACGTACTTTGCTGGTAACACAACGATGTGGGTACTGCACTTTGCTAAGAGTATCAGAGCGATCTCTAAAAATTAGAATAATGGCTAAAAAGAAGAAGAAAGTAGAGAAAGCAGATGTGCATGATGACCTGTCTGGATTTGATATCAAGATTGATAGCTTTGGAGAGATGTCATTTAACTATCCCATCGATCGATTAAATAAGTTTTTGAATGAAAATACCAACGACAAAAAGCTAAATTCTAAGGAAGAAGAGTAGACTAAAAGCCTTGTCGCAGAGGTCATATTAATATTAAACATATTAATATTTTTTTAATTTGTATCCTATTGAGCATCTATCTATCAATTAAAAGTGATATTTTAGTATCATCAATATGTATATACCTGACTTAAAATATTTTAGACGCCTTTCTAGTTGTTTGCTCTTCAGCTTCTCAGCTGTTATTATTTGTGCAAATACATTCAACCATTCCGGTGGTTTTTCACTAGATACAGAGCCCCCCGTTATCACGCAGCAAGCTGCAAGCGATAGCGTCAATTGTGATGTGGATTTCAATGCAGCATTCGTTGCATGGTACGCAAGTGCCGGCGGTGCCATGGCCACAGACAATAGTGATACCCTTAACTTTGTTGGAATACCAGATTTGGCTACAGCCCAGATCCAATTTCAAGAATCCAATCTTAGCGTATGTGGTGAAAACCGGATTGCAGAACTTGGATTTATAGCGGTGGACACTTGTGGCAATCAGAGTATTGATACCACATTTGCAACATTCAAGGTGATAGATGATACTCCTCCAGTGTTGGTTACACCTGCTCAATCAGTAGAGATGATTTCTTGTACATTCGGTACGACAGATAGTTTGATGAGATGGTTGGATAACCATGGCAATGCAGTAGCAGTAGATGACTGCTCCGATACCCTGGTATGGCAATATGTATGGAACGATGGTGAAACTCCTGGTCAAGGCAACTCTGGTCAGGGTACCGCAGGTATCGGCCCATATATAGACATAGATCGGTCCAAGTGTAACTGGTCGGTTACCGTGGTGTTTTTAGGTTTTGACAATTGTAGTAAGAGAGTAACAACAACAGCTCAATTTAGTATTATCGATACATTGCCACCTACTTTTTCGAGTATGCCCTTAGATACAATGGTGCTATGCGATCAAGTACCACTTAACGATGTCACTGCCGCAGATGGTTGTGACGGTGAGGTTGTGATTGAATATTTCGAGACATCGACACAGTCTGTAGATAGTACAAGTTGTGAATATGCCAACTATACCATACTGAGAGAGTGGATTGCTTTTGATGTATGTGGCAATGATGCGTCGCACTCACAGACGATCACAGTGATCGATACGATTGCTCCGACTTTCACAACTCCTGCAAGTACACAGATTATTTGCTCAGTAGCTGATAGCCTTAATATTACGGGTAACGTAACTGATATAGTCGAAAACTGCCCTAGCCCAACAGTAGCATATAAAGATTCTATTGTAGGCAACTTTTGCCCATTTCAGATATATCGTATTTGGTCGGTGACCGATCTTTGTGGCAATAGCAGCACAGATATACAGATACTCGATGTTATTGATAATCAGCCACCGACGGTAGATGGTCCAGCGATGGATAAGTTTATTCCTTGTGATTCATTATTAGATATCAATCAAGATTTTTCATCTTGGGTATCATCTATAGCTGGTGCAGTTGTGACAGATCAATGTGCCCCACTCAAGTGGTTTGCAGCAGTACCTGCCAGTTATGATATCAATGATACATTGACTTTTCCAGGTACTCCAGTAGGGATGCTTAATGCTCCAGAATGTCCTGCTACGACGATGACA
This sequence comes from uncultured Saprospiraceae bacterium, assembly GCA_937942465.1. Lineage (GTDB taxonomy): Bacteria > Bacteroidota > Bacteroidia > Chitinophagales > Saprospiraceae > JAHDGW01. The sequence goes on along the minus strand of CALDEO010000086.1, from coordinate 4,326 downwards.
TATCTCCGCAGTGAGTCTGTAGATTTTGTGTTTTATGACCTTTGCGGTAATGCAGTAGTCACGAATGCCGTGTATGCAATCATCGATACATCTCCTCCTATCATTGATAATTGTCCATCGGACACGATCATCACTACCAATGATGGAGAGTGTATTGCTTCTATATTTCCAGAGCTCTCTGCTCTGACTGATAACTGTGGACAATCTGATCCGATACAGTCTCAGACGATATTAAAGACAATATCATCTACTTCTCCAGGGAGCAATCAAGTGATTGTTGATTCATTGTCTTTTGATTTTGGACCGGTCAACTTACTCAATACCAATGCTCAGGGAAATATCAGTCTGACGATACAACTCAATAACTTAGATATAGATGACCCAGAAGAATACTTCTTAATCAAAGGAGAGGATGGTACCATATTGGATACTACAGATATCGGGACATTGCAGTGTGACGACCTATTGGTCATTGTTGATAATATTACTCCTGCTCAGATCAATGCTTGGGCATCGGATGGTTTTATTACGATTCACCTAGTCCCTAATAGTGATGTGGCATTGCCAGTATTCGCTATCAATGATGTCTGTGGTGGATCATCGGCAAGTGTCACACTTACCTATGATATTGATCTTGTAAGTAGCTTGTTTTATCAATTGCAGATAGACAATGCCAACCCTATTGATATAGATACTAGCACAGCGATCGTGTTGGATGCGGGTATTCATATCCTCACATATATTGCGCTTGATTGTGCAGGCAACAGCAGCCAATGTGTACAACAGGTGACGGTACTCGATGATGAGGCGCCAGTGATCAACTGCCCTGACGATCTGACTTTTTATACTTCGGATACTGGGTGCAACGTATTACTTGTATTGCCAGATTCGATTTCGTTTACAGATAATTGTGATGGTAGTATCGTATATGATCGGAGCCTCCCGATGGATGGTCAGAATGCCTTCTTGACATTCAATATTTCACCATCTAATAACGAGTTTTTAGCTGCCAATAAGCTTTTTACATTCACGGAAGTGGATACAATTACATACAATACAGAGATGCCGACCTTGCGTATCACGCTTACAGGAGACATCAATGAGGAAGGAGAGTTTTTCAATATACTAGGTGAAAACGGCGAGATGCTAGGTACAACAGCATTGAGCACATCAGATGATTGTGGAGCTACTTCGATTACAGAAATAAAAATACCCGTAGAGACTTTTAATGACTTTGCGGAGAACGGCAGCTTTGAGTTGGCCTTAGTATCCAACGTCTCCAATAATGTAGATGGAGGTGGTATCAATGCTTGCGGCTCGATCGATGCATCCAACTCAAGTGACGGTATCAGTGCGGTATATGCAAGTCTACATTATAGTGATGCTACGGTATCATACTATGTAGATGGAGCGACTACAATTGCCGATACACCATTGGATGATGAGGCAATATTTCTGAATGGAGGCAACAATGAAGTGTATTACATCGCTCAAGATGCAGCTGGCAATGCTGACACTTGTTCGTTTAATATTACCGTATTAGATACGATCGCTCCAGAGATAATATGTCAGAGTGCAGTAGTATTTATAGATCCATCAGGTCTAGTTAATTATGATTTGAATGCATCCGAAATAAGCACTTCAATAATAGATAACTGTGGGATAGTAGACACCTTGATCACCCCTAATGGATTTACTTGTGACGATATAGGTCAGGAGTTTACAGTAGTGATCACTGTGACAGATATGCAGGGTAATATAGGTAGTTGTACAAGTCAAGTCAAGGTAGAGATGCCACTCTTGACACCAACATTCTCCTCAGGAGTCTGCGAAAATGACACCTTATCGCTTTTCGCGAATGTACCACCACCACCGATTGCCAATGCGTATAGCTTTAGTTGGACGGGTCCTAATATGTTCGTGTCCAACTTAGAAAATCCATTCATATTGAATCCAGATGCTAGTTACTCAGGTACTTATATACTGGAGGTTGAGGGATTTGGCGGATGTATATCCGTGGGTACCGTAGAGGTATCAGTAGATCAGTTGGTGACACCTGAGATCATGTCTACTACGCCAGAGGCATGTGTTGGAGATGAAGTATTGTTGACTGCCAACTCCTTTACAGGGAATATTGAATACTTATGGTATGAAGGATTATTTCCTAATGGGATATTGATGGAGACCACTCAGAATGCAAGTTTCTTAGTATCGCCGCCAGTAGGCGAGCATTTATATTATGTAATAGTCCAGAGTGATGGCTGTGTGACCAATGCATCGGCATCGTTCAAGGTAGATATATTGTCACCACCTACTGCAATGGTCAATAATCCATTCATCACGATATGTGAGGGCGAGGAGATCGTACTAGGTACCGATGACTTCAATCCATTGTATGAGTACTTCTGGTCTGGTCCCAATGACTACTCAGAGGAGGGACAGTTTCCAGCAGTGATACAGGATGCAGATATTACGAGTCAAGGATTATATAGTTTAGTGATCAAGTTTGGTACATGTATCTCTGATACAGCGACGAGCCAGGTAGTATTATTTGATAAGCCACTCACACCGATTATTACTGGAGAGGATGTCTATTGCGAGGGTAGTGCCATTATCTTATCTGTCAATAATGTTGCCAATGCTGACCAATATGATTGGTTGTTAAATGGTAGTTTATTCACGGTCACTAGTGCCAATAGCCTTGTGGTCAATGCTGCTCAAAGTAACCTCAGTGGAGAATGGGCAGTGATCATAAAAGATGGAATATGCGAGTCTGACACATCTACGGTCAAGGAGATCAGCGTAGAGAGCCAGTTTCAGATCAGTGCTAGCAACGATGGCCCGGGTTGTCAAGGTGACTCCGTCCAGTTGAATGTAGCATTCATACCTAATGCAATCTATGAGTGGACGACCCCTCAAGGGAATACCATCATGGAGCAAAACCCTAAAGTACCCTCTGTGGCAGGTGAGTATACCGTCGTAATGACTACCGCATCGGAGTGTACAAGTACAAGTAGTACGACAGTCGAGGTACTATCCATACCTACGATCACCGCATTATCCAATGATGCTCAAGATTGCTCCGATGGGACTGCAACAGTAACATTTGAGCCTACGATCGTGCCAGCAGGTAACTATACTTATCAGTGGGATGGACCCGTTGCACTAGATGCAGTAGCCAATCCTCAAATAGAAAATGCCGATATGCTTGCAAATGGTACTTATACATTAACCGTATTTAATGGTGGTTGTGAGTCTCAGAGTATATCTACAGAGATTAACTTTAGCCAGACGCCAGCACAACCAATATTCAATCAAGCAGATACGATCGTATGTGATGGCAATGACTTCTTGATATCTTCTATGAATCTATATCCTCTTGGATTACAGTATTTCTGGGAGACGCCAGTAGGAGCGATACAGACTGCGGATGCAAGTCTCAATATTGCGCTTATTAATCAGAATGATGCAGGTTTTTATATCCTTACGGTGAATAATGGAGATTGTCCGTCGATAAGCTCTGATACTTTATTTGTAGACATACAGACGATACCATTGCAACCTGTCATAACATCGATAACAGAGATATGTGAGGGAGATGACTTTACACTGACTACGAATGTAACCAATGCCGATACATATATATGGACTGGGCCTAATGGCTATATGAGCAACGAAATGAGTCCATTTATACCAGAGGCTACGATGGCACAACATGCAGGATTGTATCAGCTGACGATCACTCGTAATGGGTGCTCATCACCGACTGCAGTCGAGCTAGACTTGAGTGTACTGCCGATACCATCAACTCCAGAGATAGAGCAGGCAGCATATGTATTGTGTAAGACTCAGACCTCTGTAGTGGAGATATGTATTCAAGATGCAGGTATTACTGCTGGAGTTGCATATGAGTTATATTTAGATAGCAATTTTATCATTACATCTAGCAATGGATGTTTTGTGATTAATAGTTCTGATTCGTTTATTACGGCAGGAGCACATGTAGTGGAGATTGCAACGCTGACAGGAGTTTGTAGATCGCCTTTATCTGCTAGTGCGACATTGCAAGTAGATGAGGCGCCTTTAGGAAATATTCTCATCGATGATGCTTTGTTAACCTTCTGTGACGTCGATATCATAGATCTTGATATTATAGGTAATAATCTTGATGGTGTTACTTGGCAGTGGGAATCAACAGATGATGATATCGTATTCCAAAATCCGAATAGCTCAAGTACAACTGCAACGGGACTTAGTCTAGGTCAGAATGAGATTATATTGAATAGCTCATTTGGAGCATGTACCGACTATGCCATCGATACAGCT
>CALDEO010000085.1 GCA_937942465.1 uncultured Saprospiraceae bacterium | reverse complement strand
TATTTGTTAGTTCGACATCTTCGATATGCGACTCCATTCTAGGAGTAGCATTATTATCACTGTACCTATTTAGATTGCTGCCATCTGGGAGGGTTATAGTTCTTGTTATGTGTACGTCAGTAGTAGGTTTCATCCAGAAAGTATACTCCGTAAGCATTGCATCTAGGTATTGTATATAGACTTGTGGTCCATCGATATCAGCCAATAGCGCAACCATACTAGAAAAAAACGGTGGTTGTGATCGACCGATAAAGTAAGTCCTATTGCCATTAGGTATATATCCGATGCGAGTGATGATATCAGCAAAATTATTGATCATATTGCGTATCATTTCTACTTCTCTAGCGACTTTGAGCCCAAGCATCGTAAAGTAACTATCCCAATAATAGATCTCTCCAAATCTACCTCCCGGTACGATATACGGATGCTTGAGTGATATGAGACTACTACCGAGTACAACCTGATCTGCTTGCCGCTTGAGTATCGGCCATAGGCTTGCAGCATGTTCACTTGCGGTCTTGCTTGTGTCCGTTTTGAACTCTGGAGCATCACTAGTTGGTGCCAAGAAATATTGATCAACAAAAGATGCTAAATCGAATGTTGCACCTGCTTTGTCCTTGCGATATGCAGTGAGTATCGCCTCAGGGTCAGTTGTAGGTATAGCATCTACAAATGTCTTAGAATCAGGAAATATCCCTGATTCTTGTACCGCATGAAACAACTCTTTATATACGATGTCTGGAGTTAAAAATTTGCTCATACTGTTTGATTAGCTTTCTGATATTTATTTAAAAACACGAGACTCACTAGTAACAAACCCATCGGGATGAGACTCATATAGAATGCCGTGACTCCATCAAAATGTTCGAATAAATTGCCAGTTACGACAGAGCCTGTTGTACCTCCAAGTGCTGAGAATACAACGATCAATCCTGACATAGCACTGTGTCTATGCTTGGGTAGACTGCTCAGTATGACCGAGTTGATCGTAGGATATATAGGCGCTAGAAATAGACCCATGAGTGGGAATATGTATACAATCAATGGGGCCGATGTCCAGCTGATAGATAGTGGATCTATGATTGTGGTTTTGGTCAATGGTAGATTGATGATCACACATAGCGCAAGTACAATGATACAAGTCACGGTGAACTTAAGCCAATGTACTCTCTGTAATATGAACCCTGCTAATATTCGCCCTAAGGCAAATGCACCTGCTAATATTGCTCCAGCTTGGATGCTCATACTACTCGGTACTTTTAATATATCTTTATAAAATGTAGGAGTCCATGTCTGGAATGATTGCTCGATCAATACAAACAAAAATGCGCTAATTACAAACACTAGGACTAACGGTTTGATCACAAGCTTCAGCATTTCGGCAAAGTCTTTTGTAGGGTTACTGCCTTCTAGTTGCGCTTGACTTTCGTCTAATGTCGAGAAAAATAGTAAAACCATAGCACCAATACTCATAGCTGATAAGAACCAATACACTTGGTACCACTCAGTAGATTGAAGATTATTATCATCAACAAACCAACTAAAAAATAGATTGCCAAATAAAACTCCAACCATAAAGAACCCTTCGATCCAACTCATAAAGCTACTATGCTCTTTGGTCCCGTCTGTAATCAACCCGATGGTAGCAAATACAGATATCTTAATAATGGCAAATGAGATACCAATCACGGCGAATAACAACTTAAAATACCAAAAGCTATCTGCAAATAGTGGAATCGTAAGACAGATAAGCGCAACCAAACCAAGGCCCATGAGCATCCCTTTTTTTATTCCCAAACGGGGAAGAAAACTAGCTACAAGAAATGAGCAGATCGCAATAGGTAAATCTTTGAATGCTTCCAATATACTAGCACCTGACTCAGAGATACCAAAGTTGCCCTGTACTTGTAAGATGACGGCTCCGACACTATTAAGGAGTATAGCAAACACAAAATAATTAAGAAATAGCGATATTTTGATGGCTAAGTTTTTCATTGGTAGTTGTTGTGATTGGTTGAAAATACACATTTTTGGGGCTTTGAGTTAGTGTATTTTTTAATATCTACCTGTTTACTATTTAATCAGAAGTGATAATGATTAAAGTGATTATTGTATTGGCTGTCTACAAAGTTAAGATTCACTATATTTGCAGCAAATTGTAGCGAAAGCATAGCATGGAAGAATGGCAAATAGATTTTGAGTGGTTGAGAGTGCGGCATTTTGTCAAAGATGCGATGAGCAAAGAGGCATTGCCTGACTTGCAATCGATACTTTACTTGATCGGTATCCAAGAGTTAGGTCAGATCAATCGAGAGTTCAGCAAGGAGGAGAAGCAAGACCTGATGCATATTGCGGTATGTACCTTACTTGAAGAGGAAGGATATTATGAATTCGTCGGTAGAGATGAAGATGGATGGCCTCACTGGAATCAAGTAAAACGTAATGATATCAAAGGTACAGATGCTCAAGAGAATCTTTTAAAAGCAAAAATCATACAGTACTTTAGTAGTGCTGAGTTAAATTAGATAAAAATCAAAAAACAATAAATATGAAAATCTTAAGTTCACTTTTTGTAGCCTTGACATTGATGTGTATGATCAGTTGTGGAGGTGGTGATAGCGTGAGATATGCTGAGATTGTAACGGAGTACGGTACAATGAAAGTGGAGTTGTATGACTCTACACCTAAGCACAAAGCAAACTTTATTAAGTTGGTAGAAGAGGGTTTCTATAATGACCTCTTGTTTCATAGAGTTATGAATCAGTTTATGGTACAGGGTGGAGACCCTGACAGTAAAGATGCTCCTGCAGGTGGTAGTCTTGGGACTGGAGGTCCTGGATACACAATCGATGCTGAGATCGGAGCTCCACACTTCAAAGGTGCTCTTGCTGCCGCTCGTCAGCCAGATGGAGTCAATCCTGAAAAGAAATCTTCTGGATCACAGTTTTATGTAGTACACGGTCGTCAACAAAATGAGCAGGGATTACAGAGAACAGCTGCCTCTAAAGGGATCAATTACAATGAGTCTCAGATGAAAAAATATATGGACATAGGTGGATACCCACCGCTAGATATGGAGTACACAGTATTCGGTGAGGTGGTAGAAGGTCTTGATGTTATCGATAAGATCGCAGTAGTTGCAGTAGATGGTAGAAATAGACCAAATGAGGACATTAAGATGACAGTAAGAATGCTCAATTAATACCAACGGAAGACCTTGAAAGGGAGTTCTAAGAAAAAATTAACTTTGCAGCCTAAACCTAAAATTGAAATCTAGTGTCAAAATATTGGTTTTTACTTTGTCTTATTTTTTTATTGAGTGCTTGTGCTCGACCGATTGCAGACTTCTCTGCATCCAAAGGTGGCGAGGTAGCTCCAATAGCTGTCCAGTTTGATAATTCCTCGAAAGAGGCAGAATCATATCTATGGGACTTTGGTGATGGTACTACATCTGAGGATGTATCTCCGTCTCATAACTACTATCTATCAGGTAAGTACAATGTGACGCTTGTCGCTAAAAAAGGAAAGAAATCTAATAAAAAAGTGCAGCATATATATGTTGAAGCTCCTAAAGTATGTCTCATATCACTAGAAACATCTAAAGGTGATATGGTAATACAACTGTCAGACTTGACCCCAAAGCATAGAGATAATTTTATCAAAAATGCTGAAGAAGGGTTTTATGAAGGACTACTATTCCATAGAGTGATCAAAGGATTTATGGCTCAAGGCGGAGATCCTGACAGTAAAGGTGCAGCGCCGGGCAGAAGACTCGGAAGTGGTGGCCCAGGTTACACAATAGCTGCGGAGATAACTCCTGCGCTTGGTCATGTCAAAGGAGCTCTCGCAGCAGCGAGACAGCCAGATAATGTCAACCCAGACAAGCGATCGTCGGGATCACAATTTTATATTGTACATGGTAGAGATATCGATGAGCGAATGCTTAACAATATAGAATTGCAGAAAGGAATCGAATACACTAAAGAAGATAAAGCTACGTACTACGCCAAGGGTGGATACCCACTGTTGGATATGGAGTACACGGTGTTTGGGCATATAGTCAAAGGCCTCGAAATATTGGATATTATTGCCAATGAGACGACAGACCAGTATGACAGACCCAAAGAAGATGTGATCATCAAGAAATTGAGAGTAATCAAATAATAGACAACAACAATCCGAAAACGATATATCCCCGATGACTGAGATACTAGGTATAGATGTAGGAGCTACTGGCATAAAAGGTGCAATGATCAACCTTGAAAAAGGCGAGTTGACTACCGAAAGAATTAAGTATTTGACTCCTAAACCAGCAAATGCTCAGAGTATACTGGATACTGTCAAGAAATTGGTGGCTGACTTTCAATGGGAGGGTAAGCCTATAGGTTTTGGATTTCCATCTATCATCAAGAATGGTGTATGTCACTCTGCCTCCAATATCGATAAAAGCTTAATCGGTACGAATCTCCAACAGGTATTTTCTGAAGGATTAGGATGTAAAACATTTTTCATCAATGATGCAGATGCTGCAGGTATTGCTGAGATGGAGTTTGGTGTAGGCAAAGAAAATAAATCAGGTGTTACCATATTATTGACACTAGGTACAGGTATCGGATCTGC
>CALDEO010000084.1 GCA_937942465.1 uncultured Saprospiraceae bacterium | reverse complement strand
AAATGTTCGTTTATTATTTTACCATTCATAAGAAATAAAATGTATCTTTGCGGCGCTAAAAACGCATTTTTGTAATCTTTTTTGGTCTAAATTAAACTTAAAATGGCAGTATACTTAACACAAGCAAAGAAAGAAGAAATTTTTAAAGAACACGGTGGCGACGCTAAGAACACTGGTTCGATCGAAGGGCAGATTGCTCTTTTTACTTTTAGAATTCAAGAACTATCAAAGCACTTGAAAGATAATCACAAGGATCACGCTTGTAGAAGATCTTTATTGAGTATGGTAGGAAAAAGAAAGAGATTCTTAAAATACCTTGCAAGTCAAGATATTACTAAGTACAGAGCTCTTATCGAGAAGTTGAATCTAAGAAAGTAGTACTCTCTGTCTTTTGACAGATTAGTACATTTATTCAAACTTAAAGTGATCTTTCTATAACGTCCATGTACGATTCATAATGTTTTGTCCTACGCGTAGATCAGTCAACAGGAAGACGTTAAGAGTTTTTCCTTGATCACTTTTTCAAAACACAATACTTATGGGTCAAATCACCCCAATTACTACCTCGTTTAATCTTCCTGATGGACGAGAAGTAATAATAGAAACAGGTAAGCTTGCAACGCAAGCACATGGTTCTGTTGTTATTAAAATTGGTGCTACAATGCTTTTCGCTTCTGTAGTTTCTAGTTTTGAGCAAAAGCCAGGACAATCATTTTTCCCTTTATCAGTTGATTACCAAGAAAAATTTGCCTCTGTAGGTAGAGTACCTGGTAACTTCTTCAAAAGAGAAACTAGATTATCTGATTACGAGATATTAATATCACGTTTAGTTGATAGAGCCGTAAGACCTCTATTTCCAGACGGATATATGCATGAGACTCAGATTATCATTAATCTGATTTCTTATGATAGATTAGAAACTCCTGATGCGTATGCAGCCTTAGCGGCTTCTGCAGCACTTGCAGTATCTAACATCAACTTCGCAGGACCTATATCTGAGGTTAGAGTAGCTAAGATCAACGGCGAGTATGTCGTTAATCCATTAGCTGACGATATCCCAGGTGCAGAGCTTAATGTTATCGTTGCAGCCACTATGGAAAATGTAATGATGGTAGAAGGTGATGCTCAAGAGTGTCAAGAAGAAGATCTAATCGAAGCGATCAAAATTGGTCACGAAGCGATCAAAGTACAGTGTAAAGCACAATTAGCTCTTGCTGAGTTAGTGGGTGAGAAAGCAACTGTAAAGAGAGAGTTGACTCCAGCTGTAGTAAACGAAGAAGTACAAGCTTGGGTTAAAAAAGCAGCTTCTGACAGAATTATGGGAGTAGCAAAAGCTGCTTTGGATAAATTCGCAAGAAAAAATCAATTCTCAGATATCGGTAAAGCATTATCTGAAGAATATCTAGCAGAAATGGGTGAAGAAGCTCATGCTGAAAATGCTGGCGACGTATCTAAGTACTATGGTAAACTCAAAAAAGAGTTGATCAGAAGAATGGTAATGGATGAGTCTATCAGATTAGATGGTAGAAAACTTGATGAAGTAAGACCTATATGGACTGAAATCGATTACCTACCAGCTGCTCACGGTTCTGCAATCTTCAATAGAGGTGAAACTCAAGCTTTAATGTCGTTGACATTGGGTACGAAGATGGATCAGCAAATGATCGATACTGCTAGAGAAACATACTACGAAAAATTCATTCTACACTACAACTTCCCTGCATACTCTGTAGGAGAGATCAAGCCTATGAGAGGGCCAGGTAGAAGAGAAGTAGGTCATGCCAATCTTGCAGGTAGATCGCTAAAGCAAGTATTGCCAGCGGACTCACCATACACAATCAGACTTGTAAGTGATATTACAGAATCTAACGGTTCTAGTTCTATGGCAACAGTTTGTGCTGGTTCTCTAGCATTGATGGATGCGGGTATCGGTATTACTGAGGCTGTATCTGGTATTGCTATGGGTATGATCTCAGATGGTACTACGAATGCTATATTAACTGATATCCTTGGAGATGAGGATGCTTTAGGTGATATGGACTTCAAGGTAACTGGTACTAGAAATGGTATCACAGGATGTCAAATGGATATTAAGATCGATGGTCTTCCATATGAAATCTTGGAAAAAGCATTATCTCAAGCAAAAGAAGGTAGATTACATATCTTGGACGAGATGGATAAAACCATCAAAGAAACTAGAAAAGATATGAAAGCACATGCTCCAAGAATTGAAGTTATCAATATTGATAAGTCATTCATCGGTGCAGTGATCGGACCTGGAGGTAAGATTATTCAGAAGATTCAAGAAGAGTCTGGAGCCGTTATTACAATCGAAGAGAAAGGTAATATTGGTGAAGTTGCGATTTCTTCTAACAATAAAGAATCACTTCAGAAAGCAAGAGCAGCAATCGACAAGATTGTATTCATACCTACAGTAGGAGATGAGTATGATGCAGTTGTAGCGAGTATCATGCCTTATGGAGCATTCGTTAACTTTGCAGGTAAGTCAGGATTACTACACGTATCTGAGATTGACCACACAAGAGTTAATGATGTAGCGGATGTCTTTAAAGAAGGAGACGAAGTAAGAGTGAAGTTGATCGGTATAGATGCTAAGTCTGGAAAGATGAAGTTATCTAGAAAAGCATTACTTCCTAAACCGGAATAATACTACTAGAAAAAGTATAAAAATAGACAAGCCCGATGCATTCACATGTATTCGGGCTTTTTTAATGTTTCCTTTGAAACTTTTTACTCTTGAAATACGTATATATTAGTGTACGATATATAGTCTAAAAACTATATATTAGACATTGTTAGTATATTCTTACTGAAGTAATAAAATTAGGGAAACTCATGCGCCAATTAAAAATAACCAATAAAATAACTTCTCGCGAAAGCGTTGCGCTTGATAAGTACCTCAACGATATCAGTAAAATTGAGCTTATCACAGCCGAGGAAGAAACCGTATTAGCTCAGCAAATACGTAATGGAGATACCGATGCATTAGAAAAGCTGACTCAAGCCAATTTAAGATTTGTAGTATCAGTGGCTAAGCAATATCAAAACCAAGGACTTTCATTACCAGACCTTATCAATGAAGGTAATGTAGGTTTAATGAAAGCTGCCAAAAGATTTGACGAAACCAAGGGTTTTAAGTTTATATCTTATGCTGTATGGTGGATCAGACAAGCGATCTTACATGCAATAGTAGAGTACTCTAGACTCGTGAGATTGCCGCTTAATAAAGCAGGATCGTACGGTAAAGTCAATGAAGCATTCGTAACATTTGTCCAAGAGCATGAGCGAGAGCCTACACATGATGAGCTTGCAGAAATTTTAGATATGAAGGAAACTGAAGTATCTAGAATGCTGATGGGTGGGGGTAGACACATGTCTATGGATGCTCCTGTAGGAGGTGAAGAAGGCAGTGCTAGTATGATCGATCTATTTGTTGAAGAAGGTGCTGAAAGTCCTGATATAGGATTGATGTCTCAGAGCCTCAAAGATGAGATCAAAAATGGACTATCTTTATTATCACCTAGAGAAGTAGAAGTATTATCTGCCTACTACGGTCTTAGTGGGGCTAAGTCTTATAATCTAGAAGAGATCGGTGATCTATATGGATTGACAAGAGAGCGAGTACGACAGATCAAAGAGAGAGCAATACGTAGACTCAGAAAGTCTGTCAATAGGAATGCGCTTAAATCTTATTTAGGTTAACAAAAACATTAGTAGTATTCATTCATGATCAGACTCATTATTTTTTGCATTTGCTTTTTTGGAGGTATAGGATATATTTTATTTCAAATGTACCGATTCTATATCAGCCTACAGAGCACTAGATCTCAGATGGCTAAGGATATTAAATACCTCCAAGATGAGATTATCGCCGAGGATGTACCTTTAGTTGATTTGGATGATGGAGAGCTAAAACTGTTATCATTAGAAGAGGATAGTTCAGAGCTGCGATCTTTTAAAGGTAAATATGTAATCGGTAACTTCAATTCAATATTTCATGAGCCATTGATTGCTTATGGTATTAAAGAATATGCTGCATCTGCCAAGGTTATCATTATTGTGAAGAGTAAGTCTTTCCAGATTAGATACGAATGTGACGAGCGAGAGACGGTAGTCTATTGGGATGACAAAGTTTTTGGTAAAATAGACTCAGAGGGGTATTTACTCAATGAGTCTAAAACACTGAAAATGGGTAGAATAGATATTGCAGAAGGGGTAGAGCAGCAAAAGATATTTATCGATGACAAAGCTATCGCAGCGGTCAACAACCCTTATGTGCTGAGTGGTGAGTCTACAAGAGCATTCGCCATGATCAAGGAGATGGATGAGCACGATCGGCATATTTGCCTCATATTAGCGTTGCTCAATCTGATCCAACGTACAGATATCAAGAAAGTGTATTCAACATAAACTGAAGCTTAAATGCCTTTTGCCTAGAACATATTAAATATTTTTTCGTTCCTTAGTGCATAGAAGAAAAGATGACAACATGAATGTTCTCAATAAAGCAAGGGTAATTCTTTATAGATACCACGAAAAAAGTTTGGAAGTTTTTTTAGTTCAGCCTAAAGCTGGCGAAGATCCTAATGTATGGAAGTTTCCACACGGTGATACAGAAGAGAGAGTCATTACGGGTGCTATTGAGTTAGATCCTGTAGCTTCTGACTGTGGAGGCAATAGGTTGAATGCAGTTGCTATAGAGGCTGACTGGCACGATATTCCTTCAATAAGAGGATTGATCAAGCATGACATGAAGCGAGTCAAAAACAAAATCAAGAAGACAGTACCTCAAGTAGAGGAGGGTACCTACGTTGCGATGAAGGATGCCTTTAAAAAAGTAATGCCGCAAGAATATGCGGCATTAAAAGAATTAAAAGATATTTTAGTTGATAAAGCTACAGCTTCTAATATTTAGAAGTTGTAATCGATCTTTATCCAGTATTCTATAAA